>NZ_BAABEV010000007.1:0-272942 GCF_039540335.1 Actinomadura verrucosospora
AGGTCGAGGTGGACGGTGGCTTCGCGGGGTTGGTGGGGGTTGAGGTTGACGATGGTCAGGACGATGTCGTCGAGGTGGTGTTTGGAGAAGGCGAGGAGTTCGGGTTGGTCGATGTGGTGGAAGTGCAGGTTGCGGAGTTGTTGGAGGGCGGGGTGGGTGTTGCGGAGTGTGTTGAGGGTGGTGATGAGGGGGGCGATGGTGGTGTCGGTGCGGTCGGCGGTTTCCCAGTCGCGGGGGCGGTACTGGTATTTCTCTGAGTCGCGGTATTCCTCGCTGCCGGGGCGGACGGGGGTGTTCTCGCAGAGTTCGTAGCCGGAGTAGATGCCCCAGGCGGGGGAGAGGAGGGCGGCGAGGACGGCGCGGATTTCGAAGGCGGGGCGGCCGCCGTGCTGGAGGTATTCGTTGAGGATGTCGGGGGTGTTGGTGAAGAGGTTGGGGCGCATGTAGGCGGCGGCGGGGCCGGTGAGTTCGCGCATGTATTCGGTGAGTTCTTCGGCGTTGTTGCGCCAGGTGAAGTAGGTGTAGGACTGGTGGAATCCGATTTTGGCGAGGGTGTGCATCATGGCGGGGCGGGTGAAGGCCTCGGCCAGGAAGAGCACGTCGGGGTCGGTGGTGTTGATGTCGGCCAGGAGGCGTTCCCAGAAGGCGACGGGTTTGGTGTGGGGGTTGTCGACTCTGAAGATGCGGACGCCGTGGTTCATCCAGTGGTGCAGGAGGTTCTTGACGGCGGTGTAGAGGCCGTCGGGGTCGTTGTCGAAGTTGAGGGGGTAGATGTCCTGGTATTTCTTGGGCGGGTTCTCGGCGTGGGCGATGGTGCCGTCGGCGCGGGTGGTGAACCATTCGGGGTGTTGGGTCACCCAGGGGTGGTCGGGGGAGCATTGCAGGGCCAGGTCGAGGGCGACTTCCAGGCCGCAGTCGCCGGCGTGGGCGACGAAGGCGTCGAAGTCCTCCAGGGTGCCCAGGTCGGGGTGGACGGCGTCGTGGCCGCCGTCGGGTGAGCCGATGGCCCAGGGGGAGCCGGGGTCGTAGGGGCCGGCGTCCAGGGTGTTGTTGGGGCCTTTGCGGTGGGTGGTGCCGATGGGGTGGATGGGGGGCAGGTAGACCACGTCGAAGCCCATGTCGGCGATGGCGGGCAGGCGTTTCATCGCGGTGCGCAGGGTGCCCGAGGTCGGGCCGCGCCGCCCCAGGGGGTCGAAGGTGGCGCCTTCGGAGCGGGGGAAGAACTCGTACCAGGCCCCGTACAGGGCTCGTTGCCGGTGCACCACCAGCGGATACCAGTCACTGACCGTCAACAGATCCCGCAACGGATGGCGTTCCAGGACGTCCTCGACATCGGGATCGGCAACGGCCTCCATCCGGTCGGCGACCGGAACGGTCTCGTCCCCGAGGCGCTTGGCCAGCCGCCCCACGGTCGGGCGGTCCTTGCTCGGGACGGCCTCCGCCGCGCGGGCGAACAGCCGCGCCCCTTCCGCGAGCATGAGCTCGACGTCCTGGCCGCGCGGAACCTTGATCTCGGCGTCGTGGCGCCAGTGCGCGATCGGATCGCCCCAGGCCTCCACCCGGAACGACCACGACCCCATCTCCGTCGGCGTCACCTGCGCCGACCACCGGTCGAGCCCGACCCCGACCTCGCTCATCCGCTGCGGCGGCAGTTCCTCGCCGTCCGGCGTCCGCAGCACCACCGCCGCGCCCAGCCGCTCGTGCCCCTCCCGGAACACCGTCGCCGACACCTCGACGGTCTCGCCCACCACCGCCTTCGCCGGCCACCGGCCGCAGTCCACCACCGGCTCGACGTTGACGATCGGGATGCGTCCCAGCCTCGGAATCCCGGGCATGCTGGACGTTCCGGACTCGACGTGCATGTGCCACCCCTACCCTCTCGAGAGATCCAAAACGTCCATGCCCGGAACGCGCCGCCTACTGCCGAGTAGTCGCGGAAGTTTTTCCACGTTCGCCCGATGGTCGCCGTGGCGTGCGGCTCGTCCCCTGGCCGACCTGCGACACGGCTCCTGGCCGACCCCGGCCGTGCCGCGCCGGTCTTGGGAGGGTCGAGATTGGGCAAACGGTCGGCCCGGACGCGGGAGCCCGCCCAGGTGACGAGCGCCCGGGACCGGGCGGGAGCCCCTGTGGGGACGGGGATTCCGGGGACTCGTGCCCCCGGCGGGCCGATCGGTCCGCGAGGTGACGGTGTGGTCCCCGCCGTCGCGCCCATGCCCCCGAAGCGCATAGCGTGACGTTGCGTGAAGGCAATCCGACGTTTCACGGTACGCACCGTCCTTCCCGAGCCCCTCAGGCAGCTCGAGGAGCTGGTCCTCAACCTGCGCTGGTCGTGGCACCACGAGACGCTCGACCTCTTCCGCGACGTGGACCCTGCGCTCTGGAAGGCCGTCCACCACGATCCGGTCAGGCTGCTCGGCGAGGTCGCCCCCGAGCGGCTCGCGCGGCTGGCGGAGGACCGGCGGTTCCTGCGACGCCTCCAGGACACCGCCGAGGACCTGCGCGAGTACCTGACGGCGCCGCGCTGGTACCAGTCGCGCCCAGGGGACTCGCCGGTGAGCATCGCCTACTTCTCACCCGAGTACGGGATCACCGCCGCGCTGCCGCAGTACTCCGGGGGCCTCGGCATCCTCGCCGGCGACCACCTGAAGACCGCCAGCGACCTCGGCGTGCCCATCCTCGGGGTCGGGCTCCTCTACCGGCACGGCTACTTCTCCCAGTCGCTGTCGCCGGACGGCTGGCAGCTGGAGCGCTATCCCCCGATCGACCCCAACGGGCTGCCCCTGACCCTCCTGCGCGAGCGGGACGGGACGCCGGTGCGCGTCGTCATCGGCCTGCCCAAGGGCGGCGGCCTGCACGCGCAGGTGTGGATCGCGCGGGTCGGCCGCGTCCCGCAGCTGCTCCTCGACTCCGACGTCGAGGAGAACGACCAGGCCGCCCGGGACGTCACCGACCGGCTGTACGGGGGCGGCGGCGACCACCGCCTCCTCCAGGAGATGCTGCTCGGCATCGGCGGCGTGCGGGCCATCCGCGCGTACTGCCGCATCACCGGGCATCCGGCGCCGGAGGTGTTCCACACCAACGAGGGCCACGCCGGGTTCCTCGGCCTGGAGCGCATCCGCGAGCTGGCCAAGGAGGAGGCCCTGACCTTCGACGAGGCCCTGGAGGCGGTCCGGGCGGGCACGGTGTTCACCACCCACACGCCCGTCCCGGCCGGCATCGACCGGTTCCCCCGCGAACTGATCGCCCGCTACTTCGGCGGCGCGAACGAGGAGGAGCAGGTCCCCGTCGACCGGATCCTCGCGCTCGGCGCCGAGGACTACCCCGGCGGCGACCGCACCGTGTTCAACATGGCCGTGATGGGCATGCGGCTGGCGCAGCGCGTGAACGGCGTCAGCCGGCTGCACGGCGAGGTCAGCCGGGAGATGTTCGGCGGGCTGTGGGGCGGGTTCGACACCGCGGAGGTCCCCATCGGGTCGATCACCAACGGCGTGCACGCCGGGACGTGGGTCGCGCGCGAGGTGCTGGAGTTCACCGCCCGCGAGCTGCCGTCGGTGATGGAGTCCGGGCGCGGCTGGGAGGCCGTGCGCGACGTCCCCGAGCCGGAGGTCTGGCGGATGCGCAACCTGCTGCGCCGCCGCCTCGTGATGGACGCGCGCCGCCGCCTGCGCGAGTCGTGGCGCCAGCGCGGCGCCAGCGAGGCCGAGACCTCGTGGATCGACGACGCCCTCGACCCCGACGTCCTGACGATCGGGTTCGCGCGGCGCGTCCCGTCCTACAAGCGGCTCACGCTGATGATGAGCGACCCGGACCGGCTCCGCGCGATCCTGCTCGACCCCGACCGGCCCGTGCAGATCGTCATCGCCGGGAAGGCGCACCCCGCCGACGAGGGCGGCAAGCGGCTCATCCAGGAGATCGTCCGGTTCACCGGGTCCGAGGACGTCCGGCACCGGATCGTGTTCCTGCCCGACTACGACATGGCCCTCGGGCAGCTCATGGTGCAGGGCTGCGACGTGTGGATGAACAACCCGCTGCGCCCGCTGGAGGCGTGCGGCACGTCCGGGATGAAGGCCGCGCTGAACGGCGGGCTGAACCTGTCGATCCGCGACGGCTGGTGGGACGAGTGGTACGACGGCCAGAACGGCTGGGCGATCCCCTCCGCCGACGGCCTCGCCGGCCCCGACCGGCGGGACGAGCTGGAGGCCGCCGCCCTCTACGAGCTGATCGAGGACCACGTCTCCGTCACGTTCTACGACCGCGACTCGGCCGGGTTGCCGCGCCGCTGGCTGGAGATGGTCAAGCACACCATCGCCACCGTCGGCCCGAAGGTGCTCGCGTCCCGGATGCTGCGCGACTACGTCGACGACCTCTACACCCCGGCCGCCGTGTCGGAGCGCTCCATGGTCGCCGACAAGTTCGCGGGCGCCCGCGAGCTGGCGGCCTGGAAGCGGCAGGTCCGCTCGGCGTGGCCGCGGGTCGCCGTCGAGCACGTCGAGTCGACCGGGGAGGAGAGCCCCCAGGTCGGCGCGCGGCTGACGGTCCGGGTCGTGGTCGACCTCGACGGGCTCGCCCCCGAGGACGTCGCCGTCGAGGTCGCCTACGGCCGGGTGGACGACGCCGACGCGCTCGTCGACCCGTCCTACCTGGAGCTGGAGGACGGCGGCCCGGCCGAGAACGGGCGGCGCCGCTACACCGGCGAGGTGCCGCTCGGGCGCAGCGGCGCGTTCGGCTACAGCGTGCGGGTGGTGCCGAGCCACCCGCTGCTGTCCGGACGGGCCGAGATGGGCCTCGTCGCGCTGCCGCCCGCGCCGCAGGGCATGACCAACGGCGACCTGCGCTAGCCGGCCTCCCCCTCGTCGTCGGCGGGCGGCGGATCGGGCGTCTGCCAGGCCGCGACGACGAGGGGGAGCAGCGTGTGCGTCGCCAGCAGCGCGAACAGGATCAGGAAGAGCGCGGCGCCGGGGATCTGCGACTCGCGGCCGTCCCGGTCGGCGATCATCGTCGCCACCAGCACCGCGACCAGCACGACCGTGGTGGCCTGGTGCGACGTCGCGAAGGCGCGGAGCCGCGCCGTGAGCTGCCGCTCGTCCAGCTCGCGCTCCCGCCTGGAGGTCAGGCCCCGGGTCACCGCGATCAGCTGGCCGGCCAGCGGTATCCCGCCCACCACCAGGACGCCGAGGATCACGAAGTTGACGATCATCGCGGTGTCGCTCGGGGCCAGCGCCCACGACACGGCGGCGTCCACCCAGAACAGGCCCAGCATGGCCGCGCCCGCCCCCGCCAGCATCCGGCGGGGCCGGCGGCGCGCGTAGCGGGCGGGCAGCCGCCGCTCCAGCTCCTCGTCGAGGGCGGCGAGGCGGTCCGAGCGCCTGCGGCGGGACCGCTCCCTCCACCCGGCGGTGCGGTTCGTCATGACGTGCCTCCGATTCTCGGGAACGGCTTGAGGGAGAAGACGACCTCGACCGGCACCTCGAAGTACTCGGCGATGCGCAGGGCGAGGTGCAGGCTCGGGCTGTACTCGCCCCGCTCCAGGTAGCCGACCGTCTGGTAGTGCACCCCCAGCGCGGCGGCGAGGTCGCGGCGCGAGACGCCGCGCTCCGCCCTGAGCACCGTGATCCGGTTGTGGACGGTCTCCTTCTCGGCGGACACCGGATCGGCCTTGCGGTTCACCGGCTCGCTCATGCTCACTCCCCGTACGGGTCCTTGGACGGATCACCGTAAGTCTGCATCTGTTGATAGTAGAAGTACTACATCTCGTATCGGACATGCAAGCGAGCCGAAGCTGGCAGGATGGACACGTGCGACTTGCGAACCGGGGCGGGCGGCCGGTCCCCTGGCCGCCGACCGGCCGCACCGCGGACGCCGCACTGGCCGGCGGGGCCTTCGCCGTCCTGGCCGCGATGACCCTCGTGTCGGTCCACACGGGCCCGCCCTCGCGGATGCCCCTCTACAGCTGGGCGCTGCTGGCGGTCGCCTGCGGGGCGCTGTACTTCCGCCGGAGCCATCCCGTCGCGGTCGCCGCCGTCACGCTCGCCGCCTGCGCCGTCTACTACCCGGTCACCGAACCCGACGGGCCGGCCGTGCTCACGTTCGTCGTCGCCCTCTACACCGCGGCCGCCGAGGGCCACATCACCGCGGCCGTCGTCCTCGTGGGGATCGCGGTGGCCGGGACGGTGGCCGGCGACCGCCGCGACGACGTCAACCACCTCGCGGACGCGGCCGGCTTCCTGCTCATCGGCTGGTTCGTCGCGGTCGTCGCCATCGGCGGCGTCGTCCGCAACCGCCGCGCCTACCTGCGCGAGGCGCAGGAGCGCGCCCGCGTCGCCGAGCGCGGACGCGAGGCCGAGGCCCGCCGCCGGGCCATCGAGGAGCGCCTGCGCATCGCCCGCGAGCTGCACGACGTCCTCGGCCACAACATCTCGCTCATCAACGTGCAGGCCACCGCCGCGCTGCACGGCCTGCGCCGCGAGCCGCAGCGCGCCGAGGACGCCCTCACCGCGATCAAGCAGGCCAGCAAGGACGTGCTCCGGGAGATGCGCGCCACGCTCGGCGTCCTGCGGCAGGTCGACGAGGCCGCCCCGGTCGCGCCCGCCCCCGGCCTCGCCCGGCTGGACGAGCTGACCCGGGGCCTCGCGGCGGCCGGCCTGGAGATCCGCACCGAGGTGGAGGGCGAGCCGCGCCCGCTGCCCGCCGAGGCCGACCTCGCCGCGTACCGGATCGTCCAGGAGGCGCTCACCAACGTCACGCGGCATTCCGGCGCGACGTCCGCCGTCGTCCGCGTCGGCTACGGCGCCGACGGCGTGGTCGTCAGCGTGGCGGACGACGGGACGCCCGGATCCGGCGCGCCGTCGTCCGACGGCAGCGGCATCCGCGGGATGCGGGAGCGCGCCGAGGCGCTCGGCGGCGACCTCGACGCCGGGCCCGGCCCGGACGGCGGCTTCACCGTCCGCGCCCGCCTGCCGCTTTAGCCTGTGTTCCGAAGGCCCGGCCCACTTCGCTCGCCTGGCGGCTCGCTACGTGACCTGGGCGAGCGCGACATCGCTTCGCGATCTGCCCGGTCCCGCCTTCGGCTTCGCCGCACCAGGCCGGTCACGCGCTCGCGCGCGTGGCCGAGGCCACTTCGAGATAGGCCCTAGCCTGCTTCCCGGCCCCGGGACCCCAGCGGCTCCGGAACCCGAGCGGCCGCGGGACCCGGCGCGCGAGCCGCGGCCGCCTGCGCCCAGAACCGGGCGGCGCCGGGACCGCCGGACGGGGCGCGCCTGCTGATCGAGATCATGCCGGTCCCGCCCCCGCCCGGCGCCACGGGCCGCGCCCGGTCGACGACGCCGACGCCGTCGCCGCGGCGGGCCTCGGCCGCGTCGCGCGTGGTGAGCAGGACTGTCGTGCCGGACGCGGCGATCCGGCGCAGCGTCGCCCAGATCAGGTGGACCGTTCCACTGTCGAGGCCGGACGTAGGTTCGTCCAGGAAGAGCACGTCCGAGCGCCCCAGCAGCGCCAGCGACAGGTCGAGCCGCCGCCGCTGCCCGGCCGTCAGCCGCTCGAACCGCACCCCGGCGGACGCCTCCAGGCCGGTCAGCGCGAGCGCCTCGGCCGCCGCCAGCGGGTCCAGCGTCCAGCGGCGCCAAGCCGTGACGACCTCGGAGACGGTGAGGCCGGGGAAGAGCCCGCCGTCCCGCCACACCGCGCCGATCCGCAGCCCCTCCCGCTCCGCGTACGGGTCGGCGCCCCGGATCCGCACCGTGCCGCCCCAGGGGCGGCGGAGGCCCGCCAGCGCCTCCAGCAGCAGCGTCTTGCCCGACCCCCCGTGGCCGAGCAGCGCGTAGACCTGGCCCTCCGGCACCCCGAACGAGAAGTCCCCGACCGTCCGGGCACCGCAGCGGACGCGCAGTTCACGCGCCTCCACGACGATTCCACCCATCCCTCGTCGCTCCCCCCAAGGCGGCGCCCGGCCCTCTCGGGGCGCCCACGTGCTGAAAGCCTAGGGAGCGGCCCCTCCGGCAGGCGGTCGAGCCGCGCCGGCGTTCGCACTCCGTAAGATCATCCGTGGCCCGCAGGCGCCGGAGACCTCGGGTCAGTCCTCGTCCTGCCCGGCGAGCGCCTCGTAGACGGGCGCCAGCACGTCGGTCAGCGCGCGGCGCCGGACGCGGACCGGCGGGGGAGCGGCGACCTGGAGCACGAACCCCGGCGGGACGGGCGGCGCCGGCGGGCGCTCGCGCAGCCGGGCCAACCCGGACGGCGGCGTCCAGAAACCCTCGGCGGTGAGCGGCTCGTCCCGCATCTCCAGCGGGTCGGGCTCCGTCCCGGTGGCGCGCCGCAGCGCGCCGAGCAGCTGGTCCCGGCGCCGCCCGTTCCACTGGAGGACGAGGAACGGGTCGTCGTCGAACGCCTCGGCGAGCAGGTACAGGACGGCGGCGGCGTGCTTGCACGGGTCGCCCCAGTCGGGGCAGTCGCACATCAGGTGCAGGTCGGACGCCGAGTCCGGGAACAGCGCGAGCCCCAGCTCGGCGAACACCCACTCGATCTCCGGTGGCATCTCCCCGGCCAGCAGCCGGGCCCGGAACAGCGCGCGGGACGCCAGCTCCGCCTCCACCGCGCGCCAGCCGTCCTCGTCGATCGCCTCGATGCCGAGCGCCACCTCGTACGGCTCCGGCGCCGAGCCCCGCACCTTCGCGGTCACCTCGTACGCCTCCACCCGCAGGTCGAACACGGTGCCCTTGCGGGCGTAGGCGCGGCCCCGCTCCAGGCGCCCGGCGTCGGCGAACGACTCCACCAGGTCGATGAAGCGCCGCGACCACCACCGCGCCCCGATCGAGCCGCGCCTCGTGCGCGCCCTGACGCCCTCGTCCATCAGTCGCTCACCGCCTCCGGCGACAGCCGCAGGACGTCGCGCAGCTCGGCGACCGACAGCTCGGTCAGCCAGTCCTCACCCGTGCCGACGATCGAGTCGGCCAGGGCCTTCTTGCGTTCGATCATCTCGTCGACGCGCTCCTCCATCGTCCCCACGCAGATGAACTTGCGGACCTGGACGTCGCGGGTCTGCCCGATGCGGAACGCCCGGTCGGTGGCCTGGTCCTCCACGGCCGGGTTCCACCAGCGGTCGACGTGCACGACGTGGTTGGCGGCCGTCAGCGTCAGGCCCGTCCCGGCGGCCTTGAGGGACAGCAGGAAGATGGCGGGTTCGCCGTCCTCCTGGAACCGCTGGACGAGGTCGTCGCGCCCCTGCTTGGACGTCCCGCCGTGCAGCCACAGCACCGGGCGTTCGAGCCGCGCCGCCAGGTAGGGCTGGAGCATCGACCCGAACTCGGCGTACTGGGTGAAGACGAGCGCCTTCTCGCCCTGCTCCAGTACCTCGGCGCAGATCTCCTCCAGCCGTTCGAGCTTGCCCGACCGTCCGGGCAGGCGCGAGCCGTCTTTGAGCAGCTGCGCCGGATGGTTGCAGACCTGCTTGAGCTTGGCCATCGTCGCCAGCACCAGCCCGCGCCGCTTGGCCTCCTCCGCCTCGGCGATCTGCTGGAGCATGTCGTCCACGGTCGCCTGGTAGAGCGACGCCTGCTCGGTCGTCAGGTTGCAGTAGACCTTGATCTCCTGCTTCTCCGGCAGATCCGAGATGATCGACCTGTCGGTCTTGAGGCGGCGCAGGATGAACGGCTGCGTCGCCCGCCTGAGCGCCAGCGCCGCCTGCTCGTCGCCCTCCCGCTCGATCGGGATCGCGAACCGCCGCCGGAACGCGCTCCGCGGCCCGAGCAGCCCCGGGTTCGCGAACTCCATGATCGACCACAGCTCGGTCAGGTGGTTCTCCACGGGCGTGCCGGTGAGCGCGATCCGGCTCCGCGCCGGGATGCTCCGCACCGCGCGGGCCTGCCGCGTCCCGCTGTTCTTGAGCGCCTGCGCCTCGTCGCAGATGACCCGCTCCCACGCGATCGGCGCGAGCATCTCCGCGTCGCGCGCCGCCGTCCCGTAGGTGGTGAGCACCAGATCCGCCCCCGCCACCGCCTCGGCGAGCTCCTCGCCCCGGTGCCGCCCCGTCCCGTGGTGCACGTACACCCGCAGCTTCGGCGTGAACCGCGCGGCCTCCCGCTGCCAGTTCCCCACCAGCGACATCGGGAGAATGGCCAGCGTTGGAGCGGTCGTCGCACCATCTTTTCGTTCGTGAACAAGCAGTGAGAGCACCGATATGGTTTTCCCGAGGCCCATGTCGTCCGCGAGAAGGGCGCCCAGGCCGAGTTCGTTCATGAACGTCAGCCAGGCGAGCCCGCGCTCCTGGTAGGGCCGCAGCTCGGCGTCCAGGTCCTCCGGGGTGCGCATGGGGGCGAGGCGGCGGTCGGCCTCGCCGGAGAGGAGGTCGCCGAGGGGGCCCGCGGCGTCCACCCCGGTCAGGGGGAGGGCGTCGTCGCCGGCGTGCACGATGGCCCTGATCGCCTCGGCGGCCGTCATGCGGCCGCGGCGCGGGTGGCGCAGGAAGTCGAGGGCCGCCTCCAGCTGGTGCTCGTCGAGCTCCACCCACTGGCCGCGCAGGCGGACGAGGGGGGTCTTCAGCCGGGCCAGCTCCTCCAGCTCGGCCTCGTCGATGCTCTCGTCGCCGATGGCGAGGTCCCAGCGGAAGTCGACCATCGACTTCAGGTCGAAGCCCGAGGGCGCCGCCGACCCCGCGGAGGCCTCCGGGTCCTCGGGGCGGGTGGTGAGCCTCATGCCGAGCTTCGCCTTGCCCGCCCACTGGGGGAGCAGGACGCCGAAGCCCGCGGCGGCGAGCATGGGGGCCGCCTGGCGGAGGAAGCGGAACGCGCCCGCCGTGTCGAGGAGGAGCTCGCGCGGCGCGGGGCCGTCCAGGGCGGGCGCCAGGTCGGGGAAGAGGCGCAGGGCCCGGCCGAGGCCGGCGAGGAGGGTCTCCTCGGCCTGCGGGATCGACGTGGCCTCGCCGTCCCAGACCAGCGCGGCGGGGACGTAGAGGCTCGGGTCGTCGGTGCCCTGGAGAGCGAACTCGACCCGCCAGGAGTCGCCGTCGCGGGGCTCGGCGTCCTCCTCGAACTCCTCGGCGCCCGGTTCGGCGAGGCGGAAGCAGACGCGCAGCGGGCCGGACGGGCGGCGCGCGGCGGCGGCCCACGCGTCCAGCTCGGCGATGAGGTCGTCGGGGTCGTCGCGGGGTTCGCGGGCGACCTCGGGGGACGGGCCGGTCAGCGCCATCACCCAGCGCTCGGCGAGCGGGAGCCGGTCGGGCTCCTTGCGCCGCGACACCAGCAGCGGATGCGGGACGGTGCCGCGCACGGCCGTGTCGACCAGGGCCGACAGCGCCTCGCGCAGGACCTCGGCGGCGGGCCGTCCGCCGTCGGCCGCGCGGCAGGCGGCGGGCATGGCGCGGGCCAGCGCGCGGAACCGCGCCGGGTCGTCGATCACCGGGCGCCAGCGGGCGACGAGGTCGCCGTCCTCGCGCAGCAGGGCGGGCAGGACGTGGCCGCGCCCGGCGAGGTGCACCGCCTCGTCGGCGAGCAGGCACAGGAAGCGCAGGTCGGTGCCCGCGACGACGTCGGCGCTGTGCTCGGCCGCCTGGAGCAGCGCCATCGCGGGGAACGGGGCGAGGACCAGGGCCGGGACCCGCCACGGGCGCAGCTCGGGCTCGTCGCGCACCGGCTCGGGGCCCAGCTCGGCCGACGGCAGCGGATGGTCGCCCGCGGTGGGCAGCGACATCGCCAGCTCGACGCGGAACGCGGCGCGCAGGAGCGGCTCGTAGGACGTGCCGGTGAAGTCGCAGGTCGCGAAGGGGTGGACGTCCGGGGAGGGCTCGTACGGGCCGGTGCGTTCGGCCCACAGGCAGAGCGCACCGCCATGCCAGGTGGCGTGGGCGACGAGCATGGTCCCCGAAGCTACCAGCAGCCTCGGACACCACCGGGGCCCGCTCCGTGACCGGCCGCTGGTTAGGCTCGGGGCGTCCGCACCGAGTTGCACTGGGAGGGTCGCCGTGGGCGAGTTCGTACGGGTCGAGGTCGAGGACGGGATCGCGACGATCAGGCTGGACCGTCCGAAGATGAACGCCCTGAACGCCCAGATGCAGCGGGAGCTCATCGACGCGGCCCGGCAGGTCACGCAGGACGAGGCGGTCGGCGCGGTGGTGCTGTACGGGGGCGAGCGGGTCTTCGCCGCGGGCGCGGACATCAAGGAAATGGCCCCGATGTCGTACGCGGAGATGTCGGCGGGGCACTCGCGGCTGCTGCAGGACTTCGCCAAGGCGCTCGCCGGGATCCCCAAGCCGGTCATCGCCGCGATCACCGGGTACGCGCTCGGCGGCGGGCTGGAGGTGGCGCTGACCGCCGACTTCCGCGTCGCGGGAGAGGGCGCGAAGGTGGGCCAGCCGGAGATCCAGCTCGGCATCATCCCCGGCGCGGGCGGCACGCAGCGGCTGGCCCGGCTGGTCGGGCCGTCGAAGGCCAAGGACCTGATCTTCTCGGGACGGCACGTCGCGGCGGACGAGGCCCTCGCGATGGGCCTGGTGGACCGGGTCGTCCCCGACGACGCCGTCTACTCCGCCGCCCGGAAGTGGGCGGCGACGTTCGTCGGCGGTCCCGCGATCGCGCTGCGCGCCGCCAAGCAGGCCATCGACCGGGGGCTGGAGGCCGACCTCGACACCGGGCTGGAGATCGAGCGGACGCAGTTCGCGGCCCTTTTCGCCACCGAGGACCAGGCGGCCGGGATGAAGAGCTTCATGGAGGAGGGCCCGGGCAAGGCCACGTTCACCGGCCGCTGAGTTCACCGTCGCCGGGCGAGCGGTCCCGCGTGCCCAGCACCTCGTCGGCGTAGCGTTCGGTCCAGCGGCCGAGGGCGGCGAGGGGTTCGAGCATCCCGCGCCCGGGCGGGGTGAGCTCGTACTCGACGCGCGGGGGCGCCTCGGCGTACCGGCGGCGGACCACCAGGCCGTCGCGTTCGAGGCGGCGCAGCGTCTCGGTCAGCACCTTGTGGCTGATGCCGCCGATCCGCTCGCGCAGTTCGCCCGGACGCAGCGGGCCGTGCTGGAGCGACCACAGCACGACGCCCGTCCACGTGCCCGAGAGCACGTCGAGGCCGAGCCTCGTCTGGCAGTCGGCGATGTACTCGTATTCGTCCATGGGTTCGCCCGCCATCCTGCCCCCTCCGATACGCACCGGATGGTGCGGAACGGACCGCCTAACGTCCCGACCGACGGTAAACGAACGGGAGGACGTCATGCGGATCGGAGTGCTCGGCGCGGGCGCCATGGCGGACGCGCTCGCCACGCAGTGGGCGCGCAAGGGACATCGGGTGCGGATCGGGGCAAGAACCCCCGCGAAGGCGGTCGCGCTGGCCGGACGGATCGGGCACGGCGCGGCCGGCGGCACGCTGCGGGAGGCGGCGGAGCACGGCGACGCGGTGCTCCTCGCCGTCTGGCACGAGGGCGTCCCGGACGTCCTGCGCGAGGCGGGGCCGCTGGAGGGGCGCGTGCTGATCGACTGCACCAACCCGATGGAGCCGCCGTTCGAGCGGCTCAAGACGGCGGGCGGCCCGTCCGCGGCGCGGCGGATCGCCGACCTCAGCGGCGCGCGGGTCGTGAAGGCGTTCAACACCTGCCACGAGAGCGTGTGGCGGATGACGCCCCCGGCGTTCGGGGGGCGTCCGCTCGGAGTCCCGCTGTGCGGGGACGACGAGGAGGCCCTCGCCGCGGTGCGCGGCCTGGTGCGCGACCTCGGCTGCGTGCCGATGGACGGGGGGAGCCTGGAGCGGGCCGGGCTCCTGGAGGCCGCCACCGCGTTCATGGTGGGGCTGTGGGTGGCGGGCGAGGATCCGGCCGCCATGCTGCCGCCCCCCGAGTACGCTGGGGGCGATCCGGAGCGCACCTCCGAACTCGCGGGCTGAAACGTTATCGGTGTTTTTTGGGCGTGCTGTGGGGGTGCGCGAAGAACCGCCGATAGCATCTGCCGCCATGCGACATGCGTACCGGACCGCGCTCGTGACGGGGGCGTCCAGCGGTATCGGCGAGAGCTTCGCCCGCCTCCTGGCCGGCCGCGGCACCGACCTGGTGATCGTGGCCCGCCGGAGCGACCGGCTGGACGGGCTGGCCCGCGAGCTCGTCGAACGGTACCGGGTGGCCGTGGAGGTCGTGGCCGCCGATCTCACCGATCCCGCGCGGCGCGCCGAGGTCGAGGCGCGGCTGCGCGCCGAGCCGGTCGAACTGCTCGTCAACAACGCCGGGTACGGCGCCTTCGGAGCGTTCGCGGAACTGCCGCTCGACGACCACCTCGCGCAGATCGAGCTGAACGTGGCCGCGCTCGTGCGGCTCACCCACGCCGCCCTGCCCGGCATGATCGCGCGCGGCCGGGGCGGGGTGCTGAACGTCGCGTCGATGGCGGGGTTCGCGCCCTCGCCCGGCAGTGCGACCTACGGGGCGACGAAGGCGTACGTGGCGTCGTTCTCCGAGAGCCTGCACTCGGAGGTCTCGGGCAAGGGCGTCCACGTGACGGCGCTGTGCCCCGGCTTCACCCGCACCGACGACGACGTCCCGGCCAACCTGCTCTGGCTGCGGCGCGACGACGTGGCGCGGGCGGGGCTGGAGGCCGTGGCGACCGGACGCGCGCTGTGCGTTCCCGGCATGCAGTACAAGGCGGCGCTCCCGGCGCTCCGCCTCGTTCCGCGGCCGCTGCTCAGGGCGGCCGTGAACCGGATGTGGCAACAGGCCGCCGACACGCGGTGACGAGGCGTCATGCCGATTTCGCGCGGACCTACAAAAGTTCCCGCGCCTTGCTTGTCGCGGTGCTGACTTGACGGGGCTCGCGCCGACTCGCGACCATCGAACCTACGCTTGAGTAGGTTGTGAACGGCCTGCTGGGCGCCCGCAAAGACGACCTCGTCCAGCGAAGGAACCGCATGTCCGTGACCCCCGAAGAGAAGTCCCAGACCGGCCTCATGCTCGACCTCGAGCCGGTGGTCGAGCAGGAGCTGAACCGGCACCTGTCCATGGCCAAGGAATGGTTCCCGCACCAGTACGTCCCGTGGAGCGAGGGCCGCGACTTCGACGGGCCGCTGGGCGGCGAGCCGTGGTCCATCGAGCAGTCGAAGGTGACTCCCGAGGCGCGCGACTCCCTGATCGTCAACCTCCTCACCGAGGACAACCTGCCCGGCTACCACCGCGCCATCGCCACCGTCTTCGGCCGCGACGGCGCCTGGGGCACGTGGGTGAACCGCTGGACGGCCGAGGAGAACCGGCACGGCATCGCCCTGCGCGACTACCTCACCGTGAGCCGCGCGGTCGACCCGATCGCGCTGGAGCGCGCCCGCATGCACCACATGGAGGCGGGCTACGAGGCCGACCACGGCGACTCGTTCCTGCACGGGACGGCGTACGTGTCGTTCCAGGAGCTCGCGACCCGCGTGTCGCACCGCAACACCGGCAAGGCGTCCGGCGACCCCGTCTGCGAGCAGATGATGACGCGCATCGCCGCCGACGAGAACCTCCACATGATCTTTTACCGGAACCTGATGGGCGCCGCGCTGGAGGCCTCCCCGAACGAGACGATGCGGGCGATCACCGACGTCGTGACGACGTTCCAGATGCCCGGCCACAGCATCGACGGCTTCCTGCGCAAGTCGGTCGTCATCGCCAACGCCGGCATCTACGACCTGCGGCTCCACCACGACGACGTGCTCGTCCCGGTGCTGCGCAAGTGGGGCGTCTTCGACCGCACCGACCTGACGGGCGACGGCGAGAAGGCCCGCGAGGAGCTCGCCGAGTTCCTGGAGCAGCTCGACGCCGCCGCCACCAAGTTCGAGACCCGCCGCGAGGAGCGCCGGGCCCGCCAGGCGGCGCGCAAGGGCTAGCCGGCCCGCGAGGCGGACCCGCGGGAACCCGGGTGACCTGAACCGGACTCGCGCGGACGCCGGGAACCCGGAGGGCGTTTTCTGGCGTCAAAGGGTGCATGGGGACGCACAGGAGACTGGGCGGGTACCGGTTGCTGGGCGAGATCGGCCGGGGGAGCACGGCGGTGGTCCACCTGGCCATGGACGCCGCCGGCCGGGAGGTCGCGGTCAAGGAGCTCGTTCCGGAGCTCGCGGGGGAGCCGGAGGCGATCAGCCGGCTGGCGCGGGAGATGCGGGCGCAGGCGCGGGTGCGCAGCGCCCACGTCGCCCGCCTGCTGGACGGGGCGGTCTCGGCGCCGAGGCCGCACGTGGTCATGCAGTACGTGCCGGGGTGCCCGCTGAACGACCTCGTCCCGGCGTACGGGCCGCTGCGCGGCGACCGGCTCGTCCGGTTCGCGCGGCGGCTGGCGCTGGCGCTCGGGGACGTCCACGACGCGGGCGTGCTGCACCGCGACGTGTCGCCCGGCAACGTCATCGTGCTGGGCGACCGCCCGACGCTGATCGACTTCGGGATCGCGCACGAGTCCGGCGCGGAGCAGATCACCAGGCGCGGCATGGTCGTGGGGACGCCCGCCTACCTGGCGCCCGAGCTGATCGAGGGGGAGCGCGCCACCGCCGCGTCGGACGTGTTCTCGTGGGCGTCGACCGTGGCCTACGCGGCGACGGGCCGCCCGCCGTTCGGGCGCGGGTCGCTGCAGGGGGTGTGCTTCCGGATCCTGCGCGGCCAGGCCGACATCGACGGCGCGCCCGAGCCGCTGGCGGGGCTGCTGCGGGCGGCGTTCCGCCGCGACCCCGCGCAGCGTCCCTCCGCGCGCTGGTTCGCCGGGGCGCTGGCCGCGGCGGCCGAGGGCCACGGGGTGGTGGCGGCCTGATGGCTGGATCTCCCCGGCAGGATGGGCAAGGGTAGGGTTTCGGAAACGATGAGGGGAGCCGTCACGTCCGGGGACCGAATCGGCCACTACAGCGTCCAGCGAACCCTGGGGGAAGGGGGGATGGGCGTCGTCTACCTCGGCGCCGACCCCGAGGGGCGCAACGTGGCCATCAAGGTGCTGCGGCCTGCGGTCGCCGGGGACGCCACGGCGCGTCGCCGGCTGGCCCGCGAGGTCGACTCGATGCGCAGGGTCCACAGCCCGCACGTCGCGGAGATCCTCGACGCCGACGTGACCGCCGACCAGCCCTACATCGTGACCCAGTACGTGCCCGGCCGGACGCTGGAGGAGATCGTCGAGGAGTCCGGCCCGATCTACGGGCCGGCGCTGCAGCGGCTCGGCGTGGGGCTGGCGTCGGCGCTGTCGGCGATCCACGGCGCCGGGATCGTGCACCGCGACATGAAGCCCGGCAACGTGATGCTCGTGGACGGCGAGCCCGTCGTGATCGACTTCGGCATCGCGCAGGCCGCCGACGCGACCCGGCTGACCGCGACCGGCATGGTCATCGGCACCCCCGGCTACCTCGCCCCGGAGATCATCGAGGGTGAGGACGCGGGCCCGCCGTCGGACGTGCACGCCTGGGGCGGGACGGTCGCCTACGCCGCGACCGGCCGCCCGCCCTTCGGCTCCGGCACCTTCGAATCGATCTTCTACAAGATCATGCAGAGCACGCCCGATCTGGACGGCGTGCCCGAGGCGATGCTGCCCGTGCTGCGGTCGGCGATGGCGCGGCACCCGGCCGAGCGGCCGACGGCCGTCAACCTGGTGCAGCTCACGCGCCGCATCCATCTCGAAGCCACCATCACCGACCAGACGCGCGTCGACCGGCACTACCCGGCGGCCGGGGCCGCCGGCGCGGCGGGTGCGGCCGGTGCGCCGGGCGGGCCGGGGCAGCCGGGGCCGGAGGAGACGGCCGCCGACCACTCCCGGCAGTTCTCCATGCCGGCGCCGCAGGACCCGCCGTCGTCCGGGACGTCGTCGGCGTCGCCCGGGATGCCGGTCCCGGCGCCCGCACCCGTCCCGACGCCCGCGCCCGTCCCGGCGCAGCCGAAGGACTTCGTCGGCCAGCTGCCGCCCGCGGCGCCGCCGCCCGTCCCGCCGCCCGGCCCCGCGCCGTTCAAGGCGGGGGAGCAGTACGGGCAGCGCGGCTACGGGCCGCCCGCCCCCTACGACCAGGGCCCCTACCAGGGCGGGTATCCGCCGCCGCAGTACGGGCCCCCGCCGAACCAGCCGCCGCAGGGCGCGCTCCAGCGCGGCCCGTACGAGCCGGAGGCGCGGCAGCGCCCCGACCAGGCCCGTCCCGACCGCGCCGACGGGTCCGAGCGCGACAAGGAGCGGCGCAAGCCCTACGGCTGGTACCGGGTGCTCAGCTTCATCGTCCTGGTGGCGCTGCTGGGGTTCGCCCACATCGCGCCGCTGCTCGCCCTCGGCGTCACCGTCGCCGGCGTGTTCGTCCTGCGGGCGGGCGACAAGGCGGCCAAGGGCATGGAGGGCCGGCAGACGCGGCGGGGCCCGCGCTCGGGCGACGCCGTCGCGGCCGCGTTCCGGACGCCGCTGCACCTTCCCGGCGCGCTGATGTCGACCGTGCTGTGGACGTCGCTCAGCGGCCTCGCGGGGCTGATCTTTCTCGGTGTGCTGATCTTCGCCGATCCGGCGATGACCGCCTCCCGGGCCATCGCCTACGCGGCGATGGCCGTGATCGGGCTGCTCTGCCTCGCGCCGGGCAGCGGCGCGCCCCGCCGCCAGCTGGCCCGCATCTGGGGAGCGGTGCTGCCGCGCGCCGAGGCCGCCCTCGTCGGGGCCCTCATCCTCGGGATCTTCGCCGCGGTGCTGGTCGGGCTGTCGCAGCGGCAGCCGCCCGACACCACGCCGGTGGACGGGATGAGCCAGGATCTGGAGAGCCTGCGCGCCGACGTCCACGACCTCGTGGCGAGCATCCCCGGGACGTGACGCGCGGCGCCCCCGGCGACGGGGGCGCGTCCCCTCTCCGGTCGATAGGGTGGCGACCCATTATGAGCGGTGAGACGAGCCACCAGGCGCACATCGGTCCGTACAGGCTGCTGTCCAGGCTGGGCGGCGGAACCGGCGACGTCCACCGCGCCGCGGGCCCCGACGGCCGCGACGTGGCGATCCGGCTCCTGCCGCCGGGCGCCGCGCCCGACGTCCCGCGGATGCGCGAGGTGCTCAGCCCCTACGTGGCGGACGTCCTGGACGGCGAGGCCGCCGGTCCGCGCCCCTACGTGGTGTTCCGGTTCGTCCCCGGGCGTCCGCTCGCCGAGACGGTCGCCGGGCAGGGGCCGATGGCGGGGGACGCGCTGCGCCGCATGGCCTTCGGGCTCGCCAAGGCTCTCGCCGCCATCCACCTGGCCGGCCTCGCGCACGGCGAGCTGGGGCCGGGAACGGTGCTGGTGGTGGACGACGCGCCGGTCGTCGTCGACTTCGCGTTGACCCCCGGCGCCGGCGCCGCGGACGACGTCCGCGCGTGGGCGGCCACGGTGGCGTTCGCCGCCACCGGCCGTCCGGACGCGCCCGCCGAGGCGCTGCCCGCCGATCTGCGCCCGCTGGTGGCGGCCGCCTCGCATCCCGACCCGGCCGCCCGCCCGTCGGCGGCCGAGTTGGCGGAGGCGGCGTCCCGCCTGAAGCTTCCGGCGGCCGCCGCCCGTCCCGCCGCCGAGGCGCTGGCGCCGGAGGTCCCGGCCCCGGCTCCGGCGGACGTCCCGACCGCGTCCCCCGCCGGGACAGGGGAGACGGCGGCGCACGAGGCGGCGGCGCACGACATGGCGGTGACGCAGGGCTGGGCGCGGCTGCTCGCGGCCCTGGTCGTGGTCGCCGGCGTCGGGGTCGTGATCATGCTGCCGATCGCGGGTCTCGTCCTGACGCTGGCCGCGGTGACGCTGCTGCGGGTGGCGGGCACGACGGCGCGCGGCTGGGCGTGGGCGGTCGGGCGGACGCTGCTGACCGTCCCCTACGCGGCGGTGTTCACGGTCGCCGTCCCGCTCGGGCTCGCCGCGGTGTCGGCGGTCGGCGGGAAGCTCGACTCGCTGACGTCCTGCGCGTTCGGCGCGGGGGCGGGGGCCGCCGTGCTGTGGACGGCGCCGGGCGTCAGCGCTCCGCGGCGCCAGCTGGAGCGGATGTTCCTGCCGGTGGCGCGGCGGCCGCGCGCGGTCGCCGCCGCGGTCGTGGGCCTCGGCGTGCTGTGCCTGCTCGTCGGCGTCGGCGCGATGACGCTGACGCCGAGCTTCTCCCCGACCTACGGCCTGCAGCGGACGCTGGAGAGCTCGATGGACCGCCTCCAGCACGCCGTCAACGGGGTGTGAGGCATGATGTCCGTCACGTCCGGTTCGGGACGCCGCATGCACCGCAAACCCGCCGCACACGTGGGTAAGGTCTCACGAACTGGGATTTGCCAGTAGGCTACCGACGAGTAACATTGTCGTGCACGGCCGAACCGGGGACCCGACTCCGAAGCACGTTCGGGTGTTTGGCAGGCTGTGACTGCGAAAGCGCATGTCCGCGTCGACCCGCCATGGGCGGCGCCCCTCTGCCGCTTACCTCAGCGGCCAACTGAGTGCAGGGAGGTCGGCCACCGGCCATGAACATCGTCGTCCTGGTGAAGCAGGTTCCCGATACGGAGAGCCCGCGCAAGCTGAAGTCCGATGACAGCACGCTCGACCGCGCCGCGGCGGACGGAGTCATCAACGAACTCTGCGAGTACGCCATCGAAGAGGCGCTGCGCATCAAGGAGGCCCACGGCGGCGAGGTGACCGTCCTCACCATGGGTCCCGACAAGGCCACCGACTCCATCCGCAAGGCGCTGGCGATGGGCGCCGACAAGGCCGTCCACCTCCTCGACGACGGCCTCGCGGGCTCCGACGCGCTGCAGACCTCGTACGCGCTGGAGCAGGCGCTCGGACGCACCGGGTTCGACCTGGTCGTCCTCGGCGCGGAGTCCACCGACGCGCGCACCGGCATGATCGCCGCGATGCTCGCCGAGCGCCTCGGCGTCCCGCAGCTCTCGCTCGCCAACAAGGTCGAGATCGACGGGACGTCCATCAAGGTGCAGCGGCAGACCGACTACGGCTTCGACCGGGTCGAGGCGAGCCTGCCCGCGGTCGTGTCCGTGGTGGAGAAGATCAACGAGCCGCGCTACCCCTCGTTCAAGGGGATCATGGCGGCCAAGAAGAAGCCGGTCGAGACGCTCGGTCTCGGCGACGCCGGCATCGACGCGTCGCGGGTCGGCCTGGCGAACGCCGCGACCGAGGTGGTCGACTTCGCCGAGGCGCCGCCGCGCGCGAAGGGCGAGATCGTCACCGACGAGGGCGACGGCGGTGCGAAGATCGCCGAGTTCCTCGCGTCGAAGAAGTTCGTCTGACCGAGGAAGGGGATTGCAACCATGGCCGAGATTCTCGTCCTCGTCGACCACGTCGACGGTGAGGTCAAGAAGGTCACGCTCGAACTGCTGACGCTGGCGAACCGGCTCGGCGAGGCCGCCGCCGTATGGGTCGGCCCGGGCTACGAGAACGCCAAGGACAGGCTCGCCGAGTACGGCGCCGGCAAGGTCTACGTGGCCGCCGACGAGGAGCTGGCCTCCTATGTCGTCGCCCCGAAGGCCGCGCTGCTGGCCCAGCTCGTCAGCGAGAAGTCCCCGGCCGCGGTGCTGGTGGCCGCGACCGGCGAGGGCAAGGAGATCGCGGGCCGCCTCGCCGTCAAGACCGGCTCCGGCGTGCTCACCGACGTCGTGGACGTCGCCGACGGCTTCGTCGGCGAGCACTCCATCTTCGGCGGCGCGATCATCGCGCACGCCAGGGTGCGGACGGGCACGCCGATCATCGCGGTGCGGCCGAACTCCGTCGCCCCCGAGGCGGCCCCGGCCACCCCGGCCGAGGAGCAGGTGTCGGTCACGCTCTCGGACGCCGACAAGGGCGCCAAGATCGTGGAGAAGGTCGTCCAGGAGAAGGGCGAGCGCCCGGACCTGACCGAGGCCGCGATCGTGGTCTCCGGCGGCCGCGGCGTCGGCGGCGCCGAGAACTTCAAGATCATCGAGGGGCTGGCCGACTCGCTCGGCGCGGCCGTCGGCGCCTCCCGCGCCGCGACCGACGCCGGCTGGTACCCGCACTCGTTCCAGGTCGGCCAGACCGGCAAGACGGTGTCGCCGCAGCTGTACATCGCGGTCGGCATCTCCGGCGCCATCCAGCACCGGGCCGGCATGCAGACCTCGAAGACCATCGTCGCGGTCAACAAGGACCCCGAGGCGCCGATCTTCGAGCTGGTCGACTACGGCGTGGTGGGCGACCTGTTCCAGGTCGCGCCGCAGCTCACCGAGGAGATCAGCAAGCGCAAGTGATCTCGCGCGGACGGCCCGGCGACGCTCGCGTCGCCGGGCCGCCGTCGTTCAGGAGCGCTTGGGCGACGGGTACGGAACCGCCTTGAGCAGCGCGGGCTTCAGGATGTCGTTGACCTCGGCGTAGGGGAGCACGTTGTCGAGCTGCCCGCACGCCGACTCGTATCCCAGGGTCGAGAGGTAGAAGGCCACGCGCAGCCCCGTCGGGGTGAGGGCCATGGTGACCTCGCCGGACCCGACGAACGCGGACGGGTTGTCGGTGCCCTGCGGCAGGCCCGCGCCGCCCGTCTGGCCTCTGCCGCAGTAGGCGCCGCCGGGCTGGCGGGCCTTGATCCTGCCGTCCAGCGGCTTCAGGCCCTGGCCGCTCGGGACGCGGAACAGGTCGGTCGGCCGGTAGGAGGCGCCGGTCCGCAGGTCGACGGTCGCCGCCTGGGACTGGTCCCAGCCCGTCCCGCGCTCGCCGCGCAGCTCGACCTTGTACCAGACCGACAGCAGCCGGTCGCCGCGCAGGAGGATCGCCGGCGTCACGACATCGGTGTAGGCGCCGCGGCCGATGTCCTTCAAGCCGTTGCGGGTCTTCGCCCAGCGCCGTTCGAGCGGCGCCCGCAGCGCCTGGTTGATCTTCCGGTTGAGCGCGGCGTCCCCGCCCGTGACGCGCACGACCCGGCCCTGCGCCTGGAACGTCATCCCGCCGCCGAGTTCCTGCCGCGGCTCGCTGAGCGCCACCAGCCGCGCGACGATCGGCTTGGGCGCCTCCTGCGCCGTGGCGACGTAGACCGCCGCGCCGCCGCCCACGGCCACGGCCGCGGCGCCGCCCGCGACGGCCGCCGTGCCCTTCACGCCGAGCGTGCCGATGACGCCCTTGCCCGCCGCGCCCGCCGCTCCGGCTCCGCCCGTCCCCGCGGCGCCCCCCGACCCGGCGACCCCGGCGGCCCCGGCGGTGCCCGCGGCCCCGGCAGCGCCCGCCGAGGCGCCGTCGTCGCCGAGGCCGAGCGCGGTCATGGGGAACAGCACCGACAGCGCGGCGGCGGCGCCCGCGAGCGTGCGGATGCCGCGTCCCTCCCAGTCGGTCCCGTACGCGCCCGCCGCGACCGACTCCAGTTCGGAGACGAACGCGGCGGCGCCCGGCGGACGGTCCCACGGGTTCTTCGCCAGCCCGCGCTCGATCAGCGGGCGGAGCGGCCCGGGGACGTCCCCCACCGGGATCGGGGCCGTGAGGTGGCGGCCCATCAGCCCGGCCGGGTTCCCGGCGGTGTACGGGCGGTGTCCCGTCACGCACTCGTAGAACACGCACGCCGCCGCGTACACGTCGGTCGCGGGGGAGGCGGGCTCGTCCCGCCACTGCTCGGGGGCCATGTAGACCGGCGTCCCCGACCGCCCGGACGCGCCCGCGTCCACCGCGATGCCGAAGTCGATCAGCTTGCTCAGCCCGTCGCCGCGCACGATCACGTTCGCGGGCTTGTAGTCGCGGTGGACGATGCCGAGGCCGTGCGCGGCGGCGAGGCCCAGCAGCGAGCCCTTGAGCACCGCCAGGGCGGCCTCGGGCGCCAGCGGCCCCCGCTCGGCGAGCACCGACTTCAGCGGCGCCCCGTCCACCGCCTCCATGACGATCGCCGCGCCGTCCGGCGTCTCGACGAGACCGAACAGCTGGGCGACGTACGGGTTGCGCAGCCGGCTGAGCAGGTCGGCCTCGCCGCGGAACCGTTCGCGGAACTCCGCGTCACCGGCGAGGGCCGGCGCCAGGTACTTGATCGCCGCTGGACGCCCCGTCGCGTCGTGCCGCGCGAGCACGACGCGACCCTGCGCGCCCTCGCCGAGAACGCGCATCTCGCTGTAGCCGGGAACCCGCCATCCGTCCATACCGCCCCCACACACCCGTCGTGGAAGGGGTTATATCGGATGTGGGCCTCAGGCGGCGACGGGTTCCGGCCGGGAGTCGCCCGCCGCCGGAGCCTGCGCCGGGGGCTCGGCCGGGGCGGGGACGGAGATGTCCGCGGTCGCGCGCAGCGGCGCGTACCGGGCGCCCGCCGCGATCAGCAGCGCCAGCACGACGACCACGCCGACGCCGACGCGCAGGGACGTCGCCTCCGACAGGAAGCCGACCACGACCGGCCCGAGCAGCAGGCCGCCGTAGCCCATCGCGCCGACCTGGGCGACGGCCGCGCCGGGACGGTCCGGAGCGGCGGAGCCCGCCAGCGAGATCGTCGTCGGGACGACCGTGCAGACCACGAGCCCGGTCAGGAAGAACCCGGCGATCGCCACCGCGGGGACCGGGGCCAGCACGACGACGGTCATGCCGGCGGCGGTCCCGAGGCCGGCCCCGACCAGCAGCCGGCGGGTGCCGACCCGCATCCGGACGCGGTCGCCGACGAGCCGCCCGAGCAGCATCGCCAGCTCGAACATCGGGTAGCCGGCCGCGGCCACGGCCTCGGTCGCGCCGAGCTCGTCGTGCAGCAGCAGCCCGCTCCAGTCGGCGATCGACCCCTCGGTCATGAAGGCGATGAACGCGAGGACGCCGATCAGGTAGACGGCGGGGGGCATCCGGCGCGCCCCGCGTCCCGTCCCGGACGCGGCGGGCGCGGCGGGGTCGGGCAGGTAGGTGCGGCCGAGCGCGAGCCCGGCGGGCACCGAAAGCACCGCGGTGACCAGCACGGTCTCGGTGAACCCGAAACCGGCGGCGGCGGTCGCGACGCCGAACAGGCCGCCGCTCATCGCGCCGACGCACCAGCCGGCGTGCATGCCGCTCATGACGGACCGGCGGTACGCCTGCTCGACGACGCTGCCCTGCGCGTTCATCGCGATGTCGGTGATCCCGAACGTCATGCCGAACAGCGCGACGGCGCCGAGGAGCACGCCGTAGGTGGGGGCGAGCGCCACCGCCGCGTACGACAGGCCCGTCAGCGGCAGGGCGATCCGCAGGACGGCGCGGCTGCCGGCCCGCGCCATCACGCCGCGCAGCGCCTGCATGGCCGCGATCGCGCCGAGCCCCCAGACGAGGACGACGATGCCGATCTCGCCC
Organism: Actinomadura verrucosospora; assembly: GCF_039540335.1. NCBI lineage: Bacteria > Bacillati > Actinomycetota > Actinomycetes > Streptosporangiales > Thermomonosporaceae > Actinomadura > Actinomadura verrucosospora. Next base: position 25,142 of record NZ_BAABEV010000007.1, read on the forward strand.
TCGTTCGTCCCGAACTTGCCGGCCAGCGCGGGCATGCGCGCCACCCACACTCCGGTCAGCAGACCGGCCAGTGCGAAGGTCAGGAACGTCCCCGAACGGGCACGGAACAGCATTGTTCACCTCTTTCTCGTCTCGGCGGGGCGCACCCCGGCGTGTGGCATGCGGCGTCCGCGACGTGCGCCGTCGCGGGACGGGCGCCGTCGTGTGACATAGGTCATGGAACGCTCCAAACCCGTGTGGGCCCGGAACGTCCGGAAGGTCGGGCGGGGCGCGGGCGGCGCGCCCCCGGCGTCAGCGCTCCAGCAACCCCAGAAGCCGCTGTTTCAGCGCTCTGAGCTGCTCGGCGTCATACAGCCCGGGATCATGGCTGACCACCTCCCAGAGGCCCTCGGCCGCCAGCCTGACGACCGCCGCGTCGCCCGGGTCGGGATCGTCCGCCGGGTCGTGGCCGTGCCAGCGGCGCATCGCCTCGTTCAGCGGCTCGGCCTGCTCGGGGTCGGCGGCCGCGGCCGTGATGGCCGACCACCGCCGGTAGGCGCGGGCCTCACCGGTGAGGATCTCGAACGTGGCCTCGACGTAGGCCCGGGTGTAGGACCCCGGCGTGCCGTCGTCGTAGGAGGCGATCAGGCCGTCGAACTCCTCGATGACCCGCGCCACCATGGCCCGGACGAGCGCCTCCTTGGTGGGGAAGTGGTAGAGCAGCCCTCCCTTGCTGACGCCGGCGCGGTCGGCGACCGCGCTGAGGGTCAGCGCCTGCGTCCCCTGCTCGAAGAGCACGGACTCGGCTGCGTCCAAGAGGGCTTCCCGTTTCATGACGTCCTTACTGTACCGGCTGGACGGTATACGGGCCAACCGGGGGCGGGCGCCCGCTATTCCCCCTGTCGAGGCCCGGCTTCCGGCCGTCGCACCGGGCACCGGAAGGGAACAGGAAGGGCGCGGATACTGTTGTCCGCGTGGTGACCTACCTCGACCATGCGGCGACCACCCCGATGCTGCCCGAGGCCATCGAGGCGATGACGGCGGAGTTGCGCGAGCTCGGCAATCCCTCCTCGCTGCACGCCGCGGGCCGGCGCGCCCGGCGCGTCGTCGAGGAGTCCCGCGAGCTCATCGCCGAGGCGTTCGGCGCCCGTCCGAGCGAGGTCGTGTTCACCTCCGGCGGCACCGAGGCCGACAACCTCGCCGTCAAGGGGATCTACTGGGCGCGCCGCGCCGCCGACCCGGCCCGCACCCGCGTGCTCGTCGGCGCCGTCGAGCACCACGCGGTCCTGGACGCGGTCCAGTGGCTCGCCGACCACGAGGGCGCCCGCGTCGACGTCGTCCCGGTGGACGGGCTCGGCCGCGTCGCTCCGGACGCGCTGCGCGAACTGCTCGGCTCCGGCGACGACGTGGCCCTCGCCACCGTGATGTGGGCCAACAACGAGGTCGGCACCGTCCAGCCCGTCGCCGAACTGGCCGCCGCCGCCGGCGAGCGCGGCGTCCCCCTGCACACCGACGCCGTCCAGGCCGCCGGGCAGCTGCCCGTCGGGTTCGCGGCGAGCGGCGCGCAGGCCCTGACCATCACCGGCCACAAGCTCGGCGGCCCGATCGGCGTCGGCGCGCTGCTGCTGGCCAAGCCGAAGCCGCCGGTGTTCCTCGACCCGGTGCCGCTGCTGCACGGCGGCGGCCAGGAGCGCGACGTCCGGTCCGGGACGCTCGACGCCCCCGCCATCGCGGGCTTCGCCGCCGCCGTCCGGGCCGCGGTCGCCCGCCGCGAAGCCGAGGCGGCCCGCCTCGCCGGGCTGCGCGACGAGCTGATCGCCGCCGTCCGGGACGCGGTCCCCGAGGCGGTGCTGAACGGCGACCCCGACGACCGCCTCCCCGGCAACGCGCACTTCTCCTTCCCCGGCTGCGAGGGCGACGCCCTGCTCATGCTCCTGGACGCGCGCGGCATCGCCTGCTCCACCGGATCGGCCTGCTCGGCGGGCGTCTCCCAGCCCAGCCATGTCCTGGTCGCCATGGACGCGGGCGCCGAGCGGGCCCGAGGGTCGCTGCGGTTCTCCCTCGGCCACACCAGCACCGAGGCCGACGTGAAGGCCCTCGCCGACGCCATCGGCCCGGTCGTCGAGCGCGCCCGCCGCGCGGGCCTCAGCTGACGCTGGTTTGACCTCCCCTTGAACGGGGACAGCGTGGCCGTGACGACGGATGTGAGCCGCGGGCTCAAGCAGGCGGCGGGACACCCTTGGTTCCACCACATGTCCCGGGTGGGGCTGGTCGCGCGCGGCCTGCTCTACCTCCTCATCGGCTGGCTGGCCCTCCAGGTCGCCTTCGGCGGCGGCGGGAAGGAGGCCGACCGCACGGGCGCGCTGGAGACCATCGCCGGCAAACCGGGCGGCCTCGTCCTCATCGCGCTGATGGCGGTCGGCTTCGCCGCGCTCGTCCTCTGGCAGATCGCGGAGGCCCTGCTCGGCCGTCCCGTCCCGGACGGCGACAAGGCGACCAAGCGCCTGATGTCGGCCGCACGCGCGGTCATCTACGCGGTCGCGTTCGTCGGGACCCTCGCGTTCCTCTTCGGCCACCACGGCTCGTCGAGCGACAAGCAGTCCAAGACCTACACCGCGCGGCTCATGGAGGCGCCCGGCGGCCGCTGGCTCGTCCTGGCGGTCGCGGTGGGCTTCCTCGTCGTGGGCGCGGTCATGGTCGTGAACGCCTTCCGGCACAAGTTCATGAAGGAACTCAAGTCCTGGGAGATGGGCAGGACCGCACGCCGCGTCGTCAAGCCCCTCGCGATCGTCGGCAACACCGCCCGCGGTCTCGTCGTCGCCGCCGTCGGCGCCTTCCTCGCCTACGCGGCCGTCAGCTTCCAGCCCGACAAGGCCCAGGGCCTGGACGGCACCCTCCGCGAGTTCGCCTCGACCCCCGCCGGCCCCTGGGGCCTGGCCGCCATCGCCCTCGGCGTCATCACCTTCGGCCTCTACAACTTCTGCGAAGCCCGCTACCGCAAAGTTGACGCGAGTAACTAACCTCCGGGCTCGAACGCCGGCCCTCAGGTTCGAACGTCGACCCCAGGCTCGAACCTCAGCTTCCGGTCACGGGCAGGCGCGTGGAGCGAGCGCAGCGAGCGCAACGCGCATGCCCGTCGAGCCGGGCGACCGCAGCGACACGACGAGAACCCGCACGGGCACGGAAACCCGCACCGTGGCGTGAGGATCGCCCGGCTCGTGACGGGGGTTCCAGGGGGTCGCCCCCTGGGAGTCACGGCTGGTAGGGGGCCAGGGCTCGCCAGCCGGGGTCGCTGGTGGAGGCGACCTTGGCCTTGCCCTCCGGCCAGCCCGCGGCCAGCTGGTCGAGTTCGGAGATGACGCCGGAGTCGGGGTCGGCGTACAGGTGGAAGACGCGCAGGCCGTCGCCGGTCTCGCGGACGGCGAGGACGGCGCGGTCGCCGAGCTTGGCGAGCTTCTTCTCGAACGCGCGCAGCGCGCCCGACGACGGCTCGACGGGGAGCCGGTCGGGGTTGCTGTTGGCGTACGGGACGGTGATCGCCACGTGCAGGTCGCAGAGCGGGTAGTCCTGCCGGTGCAGCGGGAACCGGGCGCCGAGGCGGGCGGGGTGGCCGCGGGGCGTGCGGCCCTCGCCGGTCAGCCAGGCCGGCTCGGCGAACGGCTCGGAGATCTGCTCCACGACCGCGGACAGCATGGACGGCGGGAGGGAGTCGATCGGCGCCTCGGTCGCGATCGTGACCTCGCCGATCCAGCGGGCCACGTCGTCCTCCCCGAGCGCCCAGTGCAGGACGTTCAGCGCGACCTGGAGCTGCTGCTCCTCGGAGACGAACAGGAAGTCGGGGTGGTAGGCGGTGATGTGCACGCGGGCGCGGTCGGCGTCGGCGCGCATGCCGAGCCGGACGTACTCCAGGTCGAACTCGTGGTCGCCGAGGATGAGGTCCTGGCCGAGCATCTCCGGGTCGGCCTGGCGGGACGGGTGGAAGCTCCAGCCGCCCGCGGCGGAGCCGGACGGGGCGGAGCGCGCCCAGCGCTCGGTCAGGCCGCGCAGCTCGGGGTCGCCGCCGCCGGTGACGGTCAGCGAGGGGTGGCGGTCGTCGGCACCGCCGATCTCCCACTGGAGCTCGGGGTGGATCTTGTGGACGAGGCGGGACAGCTCCTCCATCGTCTCGGCGGACAGGCCCTCACCGGGCGCGGCCGGATCGGACTCCTCGGACGGCTCCGGCCCGGCGGCCAGCGAGGCCTCGATCGTCGGGCGGGCCTGCGCCCACCACTCCCAGAACTCGCTGATGGCGGGCGGTGCGGCGGCGGACGCCTCGCGCGGACGACGGAAGATTCCCATAGCGGCCCCAATCGTACGCGGAAATGGAGTCGGGAGACCGGGCCACGCCGCGTACGCTCGAAGGACTATGCCCCTTCGTGTACTTGCCGCCATGTCGGGCGGCGTCGACTCCGCCGTGGCCGCCGCCCGCGCCGCCGAGGCCGGGCACGATGTGACCGGCGTCCACATGGCCCTGTCCAGCAATCCCCAGTCGTACCGGACGGGGGCGCGCGGCTGCTGCACCCTGGAGGACTCCCGGGACGCCCGCCGCGCCGCCGACGTGATCGGCATCCCGTTCTACGTGTGGGACCTCGCCGAGCGCTTCCACCGGGACGTGGTGGAGGACTTCGTCAGCGAGTACGCGGCGGGCCGCACCCCGAACCCGTGCCTGCGCTGCAACGAGAAGATCAAGTTCGCGGCGCTGCTGGACCGGGCGATGGCGCTCGGCTTCGACGCCGTCTGCACCGGCCACTACGCGCGGCTGGACGGCGGCGTCCTGCGGCGCGGCGTCGACGCGGGCAAGGACCAGTCGTACGTCCTGGCCGTCTGCACGCCCGAGCAGCTCGCGCACGCGCTGTTCCCGCTCGGCGACACCACCAAGGCCGACATCCGGCTGGAGGCGGAGCGCCGCGGCCTCCAGGTCGCCGACAAGCCCGACAGCCACGACATCTGCTTCATCGCCGACGGCGACACGCGCGGCTTCCTGGCCGAGCGGCTGGGGTCGGCGCCCGGCCCGATCGTCGACGCCGACGGCAACGAGGTCGGCGAGCACGACGGCGCCTACGCCTACACGATCGGCCAGCGCAAGGGCCTGCGGATCGGCACCCCGGCGCCGGACGGGCGACCCCGCTACGTCCTCGACATCTCCCCGGTCACCAACACCGTGACGGTGGGGCCGCGCGAGTCGCTGGACGTCCACGAGATCACCGGCGAGCGCCCCGTGTGGCTGAGCGAGGCCCCGCGGGGCCCGTTCGAGTGCCAGGTCCAGCTCCGCGCGCACGGCGAGGTCTACGACTGCACGGCCGAGCACACCGGGAACGAGCTGCGCGTCCGCCTGGCCACGCCCGCGCGGGGCGTGGCGACCGGCCAGGCCGCTGTCCTCTACGACGGCGACCGCGTCCTCGGGTCGGCCACGATCGCGGAGACCGCGCGCGTCCCCGCCTGACCAGGGTGCCGGAAGGAGAGCGCGATGCGGTTCGGTGTCTCGACGTTCGTGACCGATGAGGGGATCGGCCCCTCCGCGCTCGGGCGGGCGCTGGAGGAGCGCGGGTTCGGGTCCCTGTTCGTCACCGAGCACACGCACATCCCCGTGAAGCGGGAGTCGGAGTATCCGGGCGGCGGCGAGCTGCCGCGCATCTACTACCGGACGCTCGACCCGTTCGTCGCGCTGTCGGCGGCCGCCGCCGTCACCGCGCGCCTCCGGCTCGGGACGGGCATCGCGCTGGTCGTCCAGCGCGACCCGATCACGCTGGCGAAGGAGACCGCCTCCCTCGACCTGGTCTCCGGCGGACGCGCCGTGCTCGGCGTCGGTGCCGGCTGGAACCGGGAGGAGATGCGCAACCACGGCACCGACCCGGCGACCCGGATGCGGCTGATGCGCGAGCGGGTGCTGGCGGTCAAGGAGCTGTGGACGAAGGAGCGGGCCGAGTTCCACGGCGAGTTCGTCGACTTCGACCCGGTGTTCTCCTACCCCAAGCCCGTCCAGGACCCGCATCCGCCCGTGCTGGTCGGCGGCTCGGGGCCCACGGCGCTCGACCGGGTCGCGGAGTACGGCGACGGATGGATGCCGCTCTACGGCCGCGGAACCGGTGATCTCGCCGCCCGGATCGCGGACCTGCGCGAGCGGGCGGGACGCCGGGTGCCGGTGACGATGTTCGCCGTCCCGGCCAGGCCGGAGGCCGTCGCCGAGCTGGAGGCCGCGGGCGCCGACGAGGTCCTGTTCAACCTGCGGACCGAGCCGGAGGACGACACGCTCCGCCGCCTCGACCGGCTGGCCGCGCTGCTGTGATCGCCGCCCCGCGGCGCCGATAGGGTTTGCAGGGTGACGAGCTTTCCGTGGCAGGCCGGGACGGCGACCGGCGTCGGGTCCTATCCGGGGGAGGACCCCGCCGAGGCGCTGCGGATCGTCCTCGGCGAACTGCCCGAGCTGCCGCACCTGCCCGAGCTGCCCGCGCGCGGCCCCGGCGCCGACCTGGCGGGGCGGACCGCCGGGCTGCTGGTCGAGATGCCCGTGCACCTGGAGCCGTCCGGCTGGCGGTTCTCCGACCGCCCCGGACGCGACACGCAGCGCTCCCGCGACCACCTCGCCCGCGACCTGGACGTCCTGGAGCAGCTCGCTGGCGGCCACGACGGCCCGTTCAAGATCCAGGTCTGCGGGCCCTGGACGCTGGCCGCCTCGATCGAGCTGCGGCACGGCGACCGGGCGCTGAAGGACCCCGGCGCCGTCCGCGACCTGACCGCCTCGCTGGCCGAGGGCGTCGCCGCCCACGTGGCCGACGTCCAGCGCCGACTCCCGGCGGCGCAGATCATCCTGCAGTTGGACGAGCCCAGCCTGCCCGCCGCCCTGGCCGGGACGGTCCCGACCGCCAGCGGCTTCTCCCGCCTACGGGCGATCGAGGCGCCGATCGCCGAAGAGGCCCTCCGCACCGTGATCGGCGCGACGGACGCCTACCCCGTCGTGCACTGCTGCGCCCGGAACGTCCCCTACGGCCTCCTGCGCGGCGCCGGCGCGAAGGCCCTCTCCATCGACCTGCGCCTGATCCCAAGACGCGACGACGACGCCGTGGGGGAGGCGATCGACGCGGGGATCGGCCTGTTCCTCGGCGCCGTCCCCGCGACCGACGCCGCCCTTCCGCCCCTCAAGGCGACCGCCGAGCCGGTGCGGGAGCTGTGGCGCCGCTTCGGCTTCCCCGCCCAGCGGCTGGCCGAACAAGTCGTGATCACTCCGGCCTGCGGCATGGCGGGCGCCTCGCCCCGCCACGTCCGCGCCGCCCTCGCACGCTGCCGCGACACCGCCCGGATGCTCTACGAAGCGGCTCTCTAGAAGGGCGCGCCGAGGGCTCATATTGTCGGTCCCGTTGGCGAGAATAGGGGCATGACCATGAGCGACGGCGTTCCGACCGAGGCGCGGCAGCGCCACAAGGAGCTGAGCGAGCGGCTCGACGAGGCCAACTACCGGTACTACGTCCTCGACCAGCCGACGCTCTCCGACGCCGAGTACGACCGGATGATGCGCGACATCCGGGCGCTGGAGGAGCGGTATCCGGAGCTGGTCACGCCCGACTCGCCGACGCAGCGGGTCGGCGCGCCCATCGTCACCGACTTCGCGACCGTCCAGCACCTGGAGCGGATGCAGAGCCTCGACAACGCGATGAGCGCCGAGGAGCTGCTCGCCTGGGACGAGCGGGTCGTCAAGGAGGTCGGCGAGGTCGCCGGCTACCTGTGCGAGCTGAAGATCGACGGCCTGGCGATCGCGCTGACGTACGAGAAGGGGCGGCTCGTGCGCGGGGTCACCCGCGGCGACGGGCGCACCGGCGAGGACGTCACCAACAACGTCCGCACCATCGCCGACATCCCCGCCCGGCTGGCCGGCGAGGGCTGGCCGGACGTCCTGGAGGTCCGCGGCGAGGTCTTCCTGCCGGTCGAGGGGTTCGAGCAGGTCAACGCGGTCCAGATCGAGGCGGGCAAGGAGCCCTTCGCCAACCCGCGCAACGCGGCGGCGGGCTCGCTGCGGCAGAAGGACCCGCGGGTGACCGCGCACCGGCCGCTCGGCATGCTCGTCCACGGGTTCGGCGCGTGGCGGGGCGGGGAGCAGCCCGACAGCCAGTCCGGCGCGTACGAGCTGATGCGCGGCTGGGGCCTGCCGGTCAGCGACCGCTACAAGGTCGTCTCCGGGCTCGGCGCCGTCCGCGAGTACATCGAGGAGTACGGCGAGGACCGGCACGGCACCGCCTACGAGATCGACGGGGTCGTCGTCAAGGTCGACCAGTTCGCGCTGCAGCGCCGGCTCGGGTCGACGAGCCGGGCGCCGCGCTGGGCGATCGCGTGGAAGTACCCGCCGGAGGAGGTCAACACCAAGCTCCTCGACATCAGGGTCGGCGTGGGGCGGACCGGGCGCGTCACCCCCTACGGGGTGATGGAGCCGATCAAGGTCGCCGGGTCCACGGTGGAGCGGGCGACGCTGCACAACGCGAGCGAGGTCAGGCGCAAGGGCGTGCTGATCGGCGACACGGTCGTGCTGCGCAAGGCGGGCGACGTCATCCCCGAGATCGTCGCGCCGGTGACCGGGCTGCGCGACGGGTCCGAGCGCGAGTTCGTCATGCCCGACACCTGCCCCGAGTGCGGGACGGAGCTGGCGTACGAGAAGGAGGGCGACGTCGACATCCGCTGCCCGAACGCCAGGAGCTGCCCCGGCCAGCTGCGCGAGCGGCTGTTCTACCTGGCGAGCCGCAAGGTGCTCGACATCGAGGCGCTCGGCTACGTCGCGGCGACCGCGCTCACCCAGCCGCTGGAGCCGAGCGACCCGCCGGTGAAGAACGAGGGCGACCTGTTCCACCTCACCGTCGACCAGCTGCTCCCGATCAGGAGCCCGGTCCTCGACCAGCGGACCGGCACGGCCAAGACCGACCCGAAGACCGGCGAGCCGAAGGTGGTGTCTTTCTTCGCCAACAAGGAGGGCGAGCCGAAGAAGACGGTCGAGATCCTCTTCGAGGAGCTGGAGAAGGCCAAGCGGCAGCCGCTGTGGCGGGTGCTGGTGGCGCTGTCGATCCGGCATGTCGGGCCGTCCGCCGCTCAGGACCTCGCGCGCGAGATGCGCTCGCTCGACGCGATCGCCGAGGCGACGGAGGAGGAGCTCGCCGCGGTGGACGGCGTGGGGCCCACCATCGCCGCGTCCATCAAGAAGTGGTTCGAGGAGCCCTGGCACCGCGAGATCGTCGACAAGTGGCGGGCCGCCGGCGTCCGGATGCGGGACGAGGGGGCCGCGGGGCCGCGCCCGCTGGAGGGCGTCAGCGTGGTGATCACCGGATCGCTGGAGGGGTTCAGCCGCGACTCGGCGACCGAGGCGGTGCAGCGGCTCGGCGGGAAGGTGTCCGGGTCGGTGTCGAAGAAGACGGGCTTCGTGGTCGTCGGCGACAGTCCAGGGTCGAAATACGACAAAGCGGTCAAGTTGGGCGTGCCGGTCCTGGCCGAGGAGGGGTTCCGGGTCCTCCTCTCCGATGGGCCAGATGCGGCCAAAAACGTAACTATGCGCGCGGACGCCTAACACGGCGTGGTTGCGGGGGTTTCGACCAGGGTTGCGTTACTCAGGGGTACACTTCCACTACCCAGCGACGAGGGACGGACGCGGAAAGGAAATAACGGAACGTACGCAACCGGTTTCGCGAAGTTGAGCGAAGGCCGTACCCTCCCTCACATCACGACCCACACCTGAAATCTCCGGACGTAACACCCGGGGGGCGTCCCCCGAGGTCGGGGACGCCCGGTGCCGGGGGGCGACCCCCCGCAGCCCCCCGAGGATGTGATGAAGGACCCGAACAACACGCGGAACACGGCGCCACGCCGTGGCTCCCCGTTGTGGATCTACTTCGTCGTCGTCATCCTGCTCGGCCTCGCCGCCGCGGCCGCCGCGTTCTCCGGGCTGACCCGCGCCGACCTGGACGCGCTCGCCGGAACCCCCGTGTTCTGGATCCTCGGCTGCTTCATCATCTTCGGCGAGCTGCGGCCGATCATCACGCCCGGCAGCACCGAGAACAACGGCGCCACCACCTCGACGACGTTCTCGTTCGCCGCGCTGCTGTACGCCGGGCTGCCCATCGCCGCCGCCCTCCAGGCCGTCGCCGTGATCACCTGCGGGATCTTCCGTTCCCGCTCCCCCCACCGCATCGCCTTCAACGTCGCGCAGTACACGCTCAGCCTGGCCGCAGCCCAGTTCGTCCTCGCGCTCTCCGGCGACCTCGCGACCCCCTCGCAGCTGTGGGTGCCGCACGGCTCCGACCTGCCCGCGATCGCGCTCGCCGGCGCCGTCTACTTCGTCTGCAACGACACCCTCGTCGGCGCCGCCGTCGCGCTGCACGCCCGCGTCTCGCTCGTCAAGGCGCTCCGCTGGGACCTGGCCTACCAGGTCCTCGTGCACCTGGCGCTGCTCGGCCTCGCCCCGCTGATGGTCATCGCGATGGACCGGTCCGCCGTCTTCGTGCCGCTGATCGTCCTGCCGTTCATCGCCGTCTACCTCAACGCCTCCGTCTCGGTCCGGCGCGAGCACCAGGCGCTGCACGACGGGCTGACCGGCCTGCCCAACCGCAAGCTGCTGATCGTCCGTACCGAGGAGGCCCTCGCCGAGGCGCGCGGCGCGGAGCGGCGGCTCCCGCGCGCCGCCGGGCTCGGGGCCCGGCGCCGCAAGGCGGCCGACCCGCCGGACCACCGCGCCGGGCTGTTCCTGCTCGACCTCGACCGGTTCAAGGAGGTCAACGACACCCTCGGGCACCCCACCGGCGACCGGCTGCTCCAGCTCGTCGCGCACCGGCTCACCCACAGCGTCCGCCCCGGCGACCTCGTCGCGCGGCTCGGCGGCGACGAGTTCGCGGTGCTGCTGCCCACCGTGCGGGACGAGGCCGCCGCCCGCGAGGTCGCCGCCCGGCTGCGCGCCGCGCTCTCCGAACCCGTCCGGCTGGACGGCATGTCGTTCGATCTGGAGGCCAGCGTCGGCATCGCGCTGTTCCCCGACCACGCGCCCGACTTCGAGCTGCTCCTTCAGCGCGCCGACGTCGCCATGTACAACGCCAAGGAGGCCCGGACCGGCGTCGAGACGTACTCGCCCGGCAAGGACCGCAACTCCCCGGCCCGGCTCAGCATGCTCGGCGATCTGCGCCGCGCCATCGACCGCTCCGAGCTGGAGCTGTTCTACCAACCGAAGATCTCGCTGCGGGACGGCCACCTCGTCGGCATGGAGGCCCTGCTGCGCTGGCGCCACCCCGACAAGGGCCTCCTGGAGCCCGAGGCGTTCCTGTCGGTCGCCGAGCAGACGTACCTGATGCGCTCGATCACCCACTACGTCGTGCAGGCCGCGCTCGCCCAGACCGCCGCGTGGTGGCGGGCGGACATGCCGGTCCAGGTCGCGGTGAACGCCTCGGGACGCGACCTGCTCGACACCGGGCTCACCGAGGTCATCGAGGAGGGCCTGCTCGCCCGCGGCCTGCCCGCCGCCGCGCTCCAACTGGAGATCACCGAGCGCATCCTGATGAACGAGCCCGCCTACGCCTCCGACACGGTGAGCGCCCTCGCCGAGCTCGGCATCCCGCTCAGCCTGGACGACTTCGGCACCGGCTACTCCTCCCTCGTGCGGCTCAAGCGCCTGCCCGTCGAGGAGATCAAGATCGACTCATCGTTCGTGGGGCGCCTGGCCGACTCTGCCGACGACGCCGTCATCGTCCGCTCGATCGTCGACCTCGTCCGCACGCTCGGGCTGCGCTCGGTCGCCGAGGGCGTCGAGGACCCGGCCACCGCAGAGCGGCTGCGGGAGATGGGCTGCGACGCCGCCCAGGGCTGGCACTTCTGCCGTCCCATGGACGCCGCGACCGCCACCGACTGGCTGTACTCCTTCGCCGTCCCCTCGGTGAAGGCGCCCGGAGGCGCCTGACCGCCACGGCCGAACGCCGATGGGGGCAGGGACCGTTTCGCACCAGAAGGGTCTTCCAGCGGACGCGCGGGCAGGGCGCCGCCCAGGTGAGGGGGCGCCCTGCCCGCCGCGGGGCGTGATGCGTGGGGCGGTGTCCGCGGTCAGTAGCGGCGACGGGCCTCGTAGTCGTCGGCGTAGTACTCCTCGCGCACGGCCGCGGGCGGGGGACGGCGGTCGACGGCGCGGCGGGCGGACATGATCCGCACGATGCCGACGACGAGGCCGATCACGCCGCCGATCATGAGGATGACGCCGACCAGCCGGATGTCGATGCCGCTGATGTCGTAATTGACTGCGTATGCCAGGATCGCGCCGATGATGATCAGGGCGATGCTGCCGCCGATGGTCACGGCGGTCTCCTCTCGTTCGTCCCGGGGGTGGACGCAAGAAGCGTTCCCTCTGTGCGGGGATGAAACGGGCGACCTGGGCGACCCGCCGCGGGCACGCCCGCGTAAACGGGTCGGGGTGCGGGGGCGCGGGCCCATAGGATGGCCGTGAACCCACTTCATCGCAGGAACGGTTTCTTCAATGTCCGCCATCACCCGTGACGAGGTGTCGCACCTCGCCCGGCTGTCCCGGCTGGCGCTCGGCGACGATGAGCTCGACCATCTCGCCGCCCAGCTCGACCAGATCATCTCCGCGGTCGCGCGGGTGCAGGAGGTCGCGGCGGAGGACATCCCGCCCACCTCGCACGCGCTGCCGCTGACCAACGTCTACCGGACGGACGAGGTGCGGGAGTGCCTCCGGCCCGAGCAGGCCCTCGCCGGCGCCCCGGCCGCCGAGGAGCAGCGCTTCCGCGTGCCGCGGATCCTCGACGAGGAGGCCTGAGCGGTGACCGGAACGGAGCGCAGCGGAGTGGAGGGCGCCGCTCAGGCGGCACGCCTGGGTGGTCTGGGGGGTCGCCCCCCAGAAGTCACGCGTGCGGTGACCGGAACGGAGCGCAGCGGAGTGGAGGGCGCCGCTCAGGCGGCAGGCCCGGGGGGTCTGGGGGGTCGCCCCCCAGAAGTCACGCGTGCGGTGACCGGAACGGAGCGCAGCGGAGTGGAGGGCGCCGCTCAGGCGGCACGCCTGGGGGGTCTGGGGGGTCGCCCCCCAGAAGTCAGGCGTGCGGTGACCGGAACGGAGCGCAGCGGAGTGGAGGGCGCCGCTCAGGCGGCACGCCTGGGGGGCCTGGGGCGTCGTCCCCCCAGAAAGGACACGTGCGGTGAGTGAGCTGGTCAGGAAGAGTGCGGCGGAGCTCGGGGAGCTGATGGCCGCGGGTGAGGCGTCGGCCGTCGAGGTGGCCGAGGCGCACCTGGACCGCATCGCGGCGGTGGACGGCAGCGTCAAGGCGTTCCTGCACGTCGACCGCGAGACGACGCTGGCGCAGGCCCGCGAGGTGGACGAGCGGCGCGCGGCGGGGGAGGAGCTCGGCCCGCTGGCCGGCGTGCCCATCGCGCACAAGGACGTGTTCACCACCGCGGACATGCCCACCACCGCCGGATCCAAGATCCTAGAGGGCTGGCGGCCGCCGTACGACGCGACCGTGACGGCGCGGCTGCGGCAGGCCGGGCTGGTGATCCTCGGCAAGACGAACATGGACGAGTTCGCGATGGGCTCGTCCACGGAGAACAGCGCCTACTTCGTCTCCCGCAACCCGTGGGACCTGGAGCGGGTCCCGGGCGGGTCGTCGGGCGGGTCGTCGGCGGCGGTCGCGGCGTACGAGGCGCCGCTGTCCACCGGCACCGACACCGGCGGCTCCATCCGGCAGCCCGCCGCCGTCACCGGCATCGTCGGGATGAAGCCCACCTACGGCGGCTCGTCCCGCTACGGCGTCATCGCGTTCGCGTCCTCGCTCGACACGCCCGGCCCGTTCGCGCGCAACGTGCTGGACGCGGCGCTGCTGCACGAGGCGTTCAGCGGCCACGACGTGATGGACTCCACCTCGGTGGACCAGGCCGTCCCGCCGGTCGTGGAGGCCGCGCGCCGCGCCGACGTCAACGGGCTGCGCGTCGGGGTCGTGAAGGAGTTCGCGGGCGACGGCTACCAGGCGGGCGTCTCGGCGCGCTTCAACGAGGCGGTCGAGCTGCTGGAGTCCCTCGGCGCGAAGGTCGTCGAGGTGTCCTGCCCGCACTTCTCCTACGCGCTGCCCGCGTACTATCTGATCGCGCCGTCGGAGTGCTCGTCCAACCTCGCGCGTTTCGACGCGATGCGGTACGGCCTGCGCGTCGGCGACGACGGCAGCCGCAGCGCCGAGGAGGTCATGGCGCTGACCCGCGCGGAGGGCTTCGGGCCCGAGGTGAAGCGGCGCATCATGCTCGGCACCTACGCGCTGTCGTCGGGCTACTACGACGCCTACTACGGCAAGGCGCAGCAGGTCCGCACCCTGATCAAGCGCGACTTCGAGGCGGCGTTCGAGCAGGTGGACGTGCTGGTCTCGCCGACCACGCCGACCACCGCGTTCCCGATCGGCGAGCGCGCCGACGACCCGATCGCCATGTACCTGGCCGACCTGTGCACGATCCCGGCCAACCTCACCGGCAACGCCGCGATCTCGGTGCCGTGCGGCCTGGCGGACGGCCTGCCCGTCGGCCTGCAGATCATGGCCCCCGTCCTCGGCGACGACCGCGTCTACCGCGTCGGCGCCGCCGTCGAGCGGGCCCTCGAAGAGCGCTGGGGCGGCCCGCTGCTGGCCCAGGCCCCGGAACTGGTGGAGGCGAAGTGACCACTCCGGCCCTGATGGACTACGACGAGGCGCTGGCGAAGTACGAACCGGTCCTCGGCATCGAGACGCACATCGAGCTCGGCACCGCGTCCAAGATGTTCTGCGGGTGCCCGACGGCGTTCGGCGCGGAACCGAACACGCAGGTGTGCCCGGTGTGCCTGGGGCTGCCGGGATCGCTGCCGGTCACCAACCACGCCGCGATCGAGGGCATCATCAAGATCGGCCTCGCGCTGAACTGCGACATCGTGGAGTGGTGCCGGTTCGCCCGGAAGAACTACTTCTACCCGGACATGCCGAAGAACTATCAGATCTCGCAGTACGACGAGCCGATCTGCGTGGACGGCCACCTGGACGTCGAGGTCGACGGCGAGACGTTCCGGATCGGGATCGAGCGCGTCCACATGGAGGAGGACACCGGCAAGTCGCTGCACGTCGGCGGCTCGACCGGGCGCATCCACGGCGCCGAGTACTCCCTCGTCGACTACAACCGGGCGGGCATCCCGCTGGTGGAGATCGTCACCAAGCCGATCCCGGCGACCGGTGACCGGGCGCCGCTGGTGGCGCGGGCGTACGCGACGGAGCTGCGCGAGCTGGTCCGGTCGCTCGGCGTGTCGGACGTGCGCATGGAGCAGGGCTCGATGCGCTGCGACGTGAACGTCTCGCTGATGCCGCGCGGCGCCGAGAAGTGGGGCACCCGGACCGAGACCAAGAACGTCAACTCGCTGCGGTCGGTCGAGCGGTCCGTCCGGTCGGAGATCGAGCGGCAGGCGGGCGTGCTGGACGCGGGCGGCACCGTCGTCCAGGAGACCCGGCACTTCCACGAGGACACCGGCCGCACCACGAGCGGGCGCAGCAAGGAGGAGGCGCAGGACTACCGCTACTTCCCCGAGCCCGACCTGGTGCCGATGGCGCCGTCGCGGGAGTGGGTGGAGGAGCTGCGCGCCACCCTGCCGGAGCTGCCGGCCGCTCGCCGCGCCCGCATCCAGCGGGAGTGGAAGCTGTCCGACCTGGAGCTGCGGGACGTCGTCAACGCCGGCGCCGTCGACCTCATCGAGGCGACGGTCGCGCAGGGCACCGACGCCCCGGCCGCCCGCAAGTGGTGGATGAACGAGCTGTCGCGGCGCGCCACCGAGCAGGGCGTCGAACTGGCCGAGCTGCCGATCACGCCCGAGCAGGTCGCCCGCGTCCAGGCGATGATCACCGCGGGCGAGCTGAACGACAAGCTGGCCCGCAAGGTGTTCGAGGGCGTCCTCGCGGGCGAGGGCGGCCCGGACGAGGTCGTCGCCGCGCGGGGCCTGAAGGTCGTCAGCGACGAGGGCGAGCTGTCCTCGGTCATCGACCAGGTGATCGCCGGCAACGCCGACGTGGCCGACAAGATCCGCGCCGGAAAGGTCGCCGCCGCCGGCGCGCTCGTCGGCGCCGTGATGAAGGCCACCCGCGGCCAGGCCGACGCCGGCCGCGCCCGCGAGCTGATCCTGGAGAAGCTCGGCGCCTCCTGACCCTCCGGTCCGGGGGTTCCGAACGTCCGCCGAGGCGTCTCACCCATGGTGAGACGCCTCGGCGAACCCGAACGCGTCCCCGGTCGGGTTGTGCTGGTCAGGGGTGGGGGACGTCGATGATGCGGTCGTCGCCTGGGCGGGGTTGGCCTCGTCCGTCCTTGTTGCTGGTCGTCACCCACAGTGAGCCGTCGGGGGTGCGGACGACCGCGCGCAGCCTTCCGTAGTGGCCCTGGAAGCGGGCGAGGGGGCGCCCCACCTTGCCGTTGTCGAGGGGGACCTGCCAGAGGCGCTCGCCGCGCAGCGCGGCGGCCCACAGGGAACCGTTCGCGTAGGCGAGGCCGGACGGCGACGCCTGGTCGGTCGTCCAGGTCAGGAGCGGGTCGGTGAAGCCCTTGCGGTGGCCGACGCCCTCGACGACCGGCCAGCCGTAGTTGCCGCCCTTGCGGATCAGGTTGATCTCGTCGAAGCGGTCCTGGCCGAACTCGGTGGCGTACAGGCGGCCCGCGTCGTCCCAGGCGAGGCCCTGGACGTTGCGGTGCCCGTAGGTCCAGACGCGGGTGCCGAACGGGTTGCCGGGCGCGGGGGCGCCCTCGGAGGTGACCCGGAGGATCTTGCCGCCGAGGGAGTTCCTGTCCTGCGCCATGCCGGTCTCGCCGGTCTCGCCGGTGGTGACGTAGAGCATCCTGTCAGGGCCGAAGGCCAGGCGCCCCCCGTTGTGGATGGAGCCCTTGGGGATGCCGGTGATGATCGGTTTCAGGTCGCTGAGACGGCCGTCATAGGTGGCGCGCACGACACGGTTGTCGGACGCGGCCGTGTAGTACAGGTAGACGAAATGGTCGGTGCCGTAAGACGGGGACACCGCGACGCCGAGGAGACCGCCCTCACCTTTCGCGTCCACACCGGGCACCGTGGCGACCGTCGTCGCGCGCCCGGACGGCGTGACGCGCAGGAGCCGGGCGGTGTCCCGTTCGGTGACCAGCGCGTCGGCTCCGGGCAGGAACGCCACGGCCCACGGCACCTTGAGGTTCTCGGTGACGGAGCGGGGCATGCCGGGCCCGCCGCCGGTCGCGGACGGGGTGGCGGACGCCGGCGGCGGGGTCCGGCCCTCTCCGCCTCCGGACGGCGAGGACGAGCAGGCCGCGAGGAGCGCGGCCGCCGAGGCCACGACGACCGGGGCGAGGATGGTGTGCTGTCGCATGGGCGCCTCCCGCAGGTAGTACGGATCCCGGGTGCTCACCGTTCCCTGTTACGCAGCGTAATCCCGGGCAAGCAGGCGATCCGGGGATGTTCGGCTTTCGGACGTCCCAAACGGATCCGAGACGAGGCCGTTCGTCGCGGGAAGGTCGCCCAGCCTCAATCGCTCCGTGACCTACCGAACGTACAGTGAGCGACACGGTGATCCCGTAGTGCAGCAACGTCGCTGATCCCCGGGCAGGCGAGGCCGGTGCGCTCGCCACCGGTCCGCGCCGATCCGGCGCGGGGCACCATCCGTGACCTTCGGGCCGTTATCCAGGCGGCGAGGGTCGTGGCCCCCAACTCCCCTGGCGTGGCGCGGCCTCCGCCAGGGCCGATCAGCCCATCGGGCAGGAAGGGACGCGGCGCGATGAGCGGCGACTACGCCAGGCGGGTACCGCCGCGTGCGCTGCCGGTCGCCCTGGCGGCGATCGTCGGTGTGCTGTACGCCACCGGCTCGCTGCTCGGCTGGGGCGGCCGCGCCTTCATCGCCTGGACCGAGGCCGGCGCCGCGGGCGCCGCCGCGATCTCCCTGCTGCTGTCGTCCCGGCGCCCCGACGGGCCGTCCGCCGATCCGGCGGCCGCCCCCGGCGGCATCTGGCGCGCGTCCTGGCGGTGGTACGGCATCGCCGCCGCCTCCTGGCTCGTCGGCGCGGTCGGCGGCGCGCTGGCGTACGGCTCCGGCCGCAGCGCCCTGTCGCTGTCGGTCCCCGACCTGTTCTACCTGGTCGCGCTGGTCGCGCTCGTCATCGGGCTGGTCGCGCCGATCCGGCTGCCCCGCGACGCGGGCACGTGGCTGCGCTACGCCGCCGACACCTACGTCTGCGCCTGCGCGCTGTTCGTCCTCGGCTGGGTGGCCCTGTTCGGGAACCTGTACCACCGGTCGGGGGAGTCGCCGCCGGAGTTCCTGCTGGAACTGCTCTACCCGCTGATCGACATCGTGTTCGTCTGCGGGGCGCTGCCCTTCGTGCTCGGCGCCGCGCGCGGGCACCGCCGCCTCGCCTGGATGGGGTACGGCGCGCTGGCGGCCATCGCGGCGGCCGACATCGTGACCACGTTCGTCCGGCTGGACGGGGGCGGGTCCGCCGAGGATCCGTCCGACATCCTGCGCCTGGCGGGGCTGCTGCTCCTGCTGCTGGTGCCGTGGACGGGCCCGGCCGCCGAGCCGGAGCTGCCCGTCGACGACATCCCCGAGGACGTCGCGGCGCCCGCCGAGGAGTGCGGCCGCATGATCGGCCCCGGTCTCGCGCCCGCCGCGGTGGCCGCCGCGGCCGCGCTGTTCATCGCGGGCCACTCGATCGCCGGCAACGACGGCCTGGAGCCGGCGATCTCGATCGCCGCGGGCTCGGCCGCGCTGGTGCTGATCGCGCGCCTGGCGGCGCTGCTGCGGGAGAACGAGGCGCTGCGCCGGGCCGTGGACACCGGCGAGGAGCACTTCCGGGCCCTGTCGGAGAGCATCGACGACGCGGTGCTCATCTGCGACCTCGACGCCACCGTCCGGCACGCCAGCGCGGGCGCCCTGCGGACCTACCGCTACACCCAGGACGAGCTGCTCGGCCGCCCGCTGAACGAGATCATCCACCCGGAGGACCTGCCGCGCGTCCAGCAGGTGTTCACCGAGTTCCTGGACGAGCCGTCCGACGTGGGGCCGCAGGACGCGCTGCGCGTGTCGTGCCGGCTGCGCGCGGCCGACGGGACGTGGCTGCCGACGGAGTCCACGATCTCCCGCTACAAGGGGTCGGGCGGGGCGCCGTCCCGGCTCCTGGTCACCACCCGCGACCTGAGCGAGCGGGCGGCGCTGCAACGGCAGGTCGCCCATCTGACCTTCCACGACGGCCTGACGGGCCTGCCGAACCGGTCGTACTTCGAGGAGCGCACGCGGGAGGTGCTGTCGCGGCAGGCGTCCGGCGGCAAGGCCGCGGTCGTGTTCGTCGACATCGACGGGTTCACCGCCGTGAACGACTCCGACGGTCACGCGGCCGGCGACCAGGTGCTCGCGCAGGCGGCCCGGCGGCTGCGCGCGAACGTCCAGGCCGACGACACGGTGGCGCGGTGGGGCGGCGACGAGTTCGCGGTCCTGGTGCAGCTCCCGCCGGACGACCGTGAGACGCGCGCCACAGTCGAACTGGCCGGTCGGCTCCTTCGCGTGCTTTCGGTCGACCCATACCAGGTCGGCAACAAGCACATCGTGCTGACGGCGAGTGTCGGCATCGCCTTCGCCGCCGACGCGGAGCAGCCGAACGGCGGCGGATCGGACGCGGGGCGCAGGCTCCGCCGCAGCGCCGCCGAACTGATCCGCAACGGCGACCTCGCGATGGCCCGCGCGAAGGAGCTCGGCGGCGGGCGCGTCGAGGTGTACGCGCCGCACATGCACGCCGACGTCGTCCGGCGGCTGGAGCTCGGCAGCGACCTGCAGGCGGCGCTCGCCGAGGAGCAGTTCTCCGTGGAGTTCCAGCCGGTCGTCGACCTGGCCACGTCCCGCGTGACCGGCGTGGAGGCGCTGCTGCGCTGGCGCCGGGGGAGCGAGGCGGTGCCGCCGGAGGAGTTCATCGGCCTGGCCGAGGAGTCCGGGCTGATGATCCCGCTCGGCGACTGGATGCTGCGGGAGGCGTGCCGGGAGGTCGCCCGCTGGCGCGGCGACTCGTGGGACGTGGGCCTGTCGGTGAACTTCACCGCCCGGCAGATCGCCGCGCCCCGGTTCGTGGAGTCGGTCGCGGCGGCGCTGGCGGAGACGGGGCTGCCGCCGCAGGCGCTCACGCTGGAGGTGCGCGAGGAGGTCCTGGTCGAGGACGCCGACCAGAACGTCGAGCGCCTGTCCCAGCTGCGCGACCTCGGCGTCCGGCTCGCGATCGACGACTTCGGCACCGGGTACGCCTCGCTGGCCTACCTCGGGCAGCTCCCGGTCGACATCATCAAGATCGACCCGTCGTTCGTGGCGGGGCTCGGTTCGGACGAGACCCTGACGCTGCTCACCCGGACGATCGTGCGGCTCGGCAGCGACCTCGGGCTGACCGTGGTGGCGGAGGGCATCGAGCGGCCCGAGCAGCTGGAGCTGCTGCGGGAGATGGGGTGCCCGCGCGGCCAGGGGTTCCTCGTGGCGCGGCCGATGGCGGCGCAGCGGGTCGAGTCGCTGGTGCGGACGAACCTCGCGGGCAAGGCCCGTCCGGGCGACGTCCCGCTCCCGCTGCCGGGGTGACCGCGGTGCGCGGGGCGGTCATGCCGGGAGGCGCCCCTGCCGGACGACACTCCGTCTCGACATATGAGACAATGCGTCCAAGGATTTGACCGTTGGCCGGACATCGGCGAAAGTGGGCACGTGCAGAGCACCTCCACCATCCTCGTAGTACTTGGTCGGCGCGCAGGCTGACCAAGCTTTCCGTCCTGCGCGCCTCCCCTCGACCGCTCCATGGCGGCGGGGGTTTTTTGTTGCCCGGCGAGCCAAGACTCACTCCCCAAGGAACCGCAGAATCATGACGATCGAACAGATGACGGGAGCCCAGGCGCTGGTCCGCGCCCTGGAGAACGTCGGCGTCGACACCGTGTTCGGGATTCCGGGTGGCGCGATCCTCCCGGCGTACGACCCGCTGTTCGACTCCAGGAAGCTGCGCCACATCCTCGTCCGGCACGAGCAGGGCGCCGGCCACGCCGCCCAGGGCTACGCGATGGTGACCGGCAAGGTGGGCGTCTGCATGGCCACCAGCGGGCCGGGCGCGACGAACCTCGTCACGGCGATCTCCGACGCCTACATGGACTCGGTGCCGATCGTGGCGATCACGGGGCAGGTCGCGTCCTCGCTGATCGGCACCGACGGCTTCCAGGAGGCCGACATCGCCGGCATCACGATGCCGATCACCAAGCACAACTTCCTGGTCACCCAGGCCGAGGACATCGGCCGCACCATCGCCGAGGCGTTCCACATCGCGGGCACCGGGCGGCCCGGCCCCGTCCTGGTCGACATCGCCAAGGACGCCCTGCAGGCCACGGTCGGGTTCGAGTGGCCGGTCGCGCTGCAGCTCCCCGGGTACCGGCCCGTCACCCGGCCGCACTCCAAGCAGGTCCGCGAGGCGGCGCGGCTGATCGTCCAGGCGCGGCGCCCGGTGCTGTACGTCGGCGGCGGCGTGCTGAAGGCGGGCGCGGCCGCCGAGCTGAAGGTGCTCGCCGAGCTGACCGGCGCGCCGGTCGTCACCACGCTGATGGCCAAGGGCGCGCTGCCCGACAGCCACCCGCTGAACATGGGCATGCCGGGCATGCACGGCACGGTCGGCGCGGTCGGCGCCCTGCAGCGCGCCGACCTGCTGGTCGCGCTCGGCGCCCGGTTCGACGACCGCGTCACCGGGAAGCTGGACGGGTTCGCGCCGCACGCCAAGGTCGTGCACGCCGACATCGACCCGGCGGAGATCTCCAAGAACCGGCACGCCGACGTCCCGATCGTCGGGGACGCCCGCGAGGTGATCGCCGACCTGGTCGTCGCCCTGCAGAACGAGCACGAGGCGGGCCGCAAGGGCGACTACACCGACTGGTGGCGCCAGCTCAGCGCCTGGCGCGAGACGTACCCGCTGGGCTACGACACCCCCGACGACGGCTCGCTGTCGCCGCAGTACGTCATCGAGCGGATCGGGCAGATCGCCGGGCCGGACGCCTACTACGTCGCGGGCGTCGGGCAGCACCAGATGTGGGCCGCGCAGTTCATCAAGTACGAGCGGCCGGGCGCGTTCCTGAACTCCGGAGGCGCCGGGACGATGGGATACTCCGTCCCGGCGGCGATGGGCGCCAAGGTCGGCGCGCCGGACTCCACGGTCTGGGCGATCGACGGCGACGGCTGCTTCCAGATGACGAACCAGGAGCTCGCGACCTGCGCGATCGAGGGCATCCCGGTCAAGGTCGCCGTCATCAACAACGGCAACCTGGGGATGGTCCGGCAGTGGCAGACGCTCTTCTACGAGGGCCGCTACTCCAACACGAACTTGCACTCGGCCAGGCGGATCCCCGACTTCGTCAAGCTCGCCGAGGCGTACGGGTGCGTCGGCCTGCGCTGCGAGAAGGCCGAGGACGTCGACGAGGTCATCGCCAAGGCCATGGAGATCAACGACGCCCCCGTCGTGATCGACTTCGTCGTCCACCAGGACGCCATGGTGTGGCCGATGGTCGCGGCCGGCACCGCCAACGACGACATCAAGATCGCCCGGGACATGGCGCCCGACTGGGAGAACGGAGACTGACCCCGATGAGCCTGCACACCCTCTCGGTGCTGGTGGAGAACAAGCCCGGCATCCTGGCTCGGGTCGCGGCGCTGTTCTCCCGGCGCGGCTTCAACATCGAGTCCCTGGCGGTCGGCACCACCGAGCATCCGGAGATCTCCCGGATGACGATCGTGGTGAACGTCGCCGACCTGCCGCTGGAGCAGGTCACCAAGCAGCTGAACAAGCTGATCAACGTGCTGAAGATCGTCGAGCTGGATTCCTCGGCGTCCGTCCAGCGCGAGCTCGTGCTGGTCAAGGTGCGCGCCGATGCCGAGACCCGCTCGCAGGTCCTGGAGACCGTGACGCTGTTCCGCGCCAAGGTGGTGGACGTCGCGCCCGACGCCGTCACGATCGAGGCGACGGGCAACCGCGACAAGCTGGACGCGTTCATCAGGATCCTGGAGCCGTTCGGCATCAAGGAGCTGGTGCAGTCGGGCATGGTGGCCATCGGCCGCGGCGCCCGGTCCATCACCGACCGCTCGCTGCGGTCCATCGAGCGCAGCGCCTGACCCGCGACCCGCACGCCGCCCTCGGGCGGCACCAACCACACCAACGAAAGGCAACAGCACTGTGGCTGAGATGTTCTACGACGACGCCGCCGACCTGAGCGTGATCCAGGGCCGGCACGTGGCGATCATCGGCTACGGCAGCCAGGGGCACGCGCACGCGCTCTCGCTGCGCGACTCCGGCGTCGACGTGCGGGTCGGGCTCCGCGAGGGGTCGGCCAGCCGGGAGAAGGCGGAGGCCGAGGGCCTGCGCGTGGTCACCCCGGCGGAGGCCGCCGAGGAGGCCGACCTGATCATGCTGCTGGCCCCCGACCACCACCACCGGGAGATCTTCGAGAAGGACATCAAGCCCGCTCTCGTCGAGGGCGACGCGCTGTTCTTCGGCCACGGCTTCAGCATCCGCTACGACCTCGTCCAGCCGCCGGAGGGCGTGGACGTGGCCATGGTGGCGCCGAAGGGCCCGGGCCACCTCGTGCGCCGCCAGTTCGTCGCCGGGCGCGGCGTGCCGGTGATCGTGGCCGTGGAGAAGGACGCGTCCGGCAACGCCTGGCCGCTGGCGCTGTCCTACGCCAAGGCCATCGGCGGCCTGCGCGCGGGCGGCATCAAGACGACCTTCACCGAGGAGACCGAGACCGACCTGTTCGGCGAGCAGGCGGTGCTGTGCGGCGGCGTCTCCGAGCTGATCAAGACCGGGTTCGAGGTGCTGACCGAGGCCGGCTACCAGCCGGAGGTCGCCTACTTCGAGGTCCTCCACGAGATGAAGCTGATCGTCGACCTGATGTACGAGGGCGGCGTGTCCAAGATGTACTGGTCGGTGTCCGACAACGCCGAGTACGGCGGCTACAGCCGCGGCCCGCGCGTGATCACGCCGGAGACCAAGGCCGCGATGAAGAAGATCCTCGGCGAGATCCAGTCCGGCGAGTACGCCAAGGAGCTGGTGGACGAGTTCGAGGGCGGCCAGAAGAAGTTCACGCAGTACCGCGAGGAGCTGGCGCAGCACCCGATCGAGAAGACGGGCGCCGAGCTGCGCCCGATGATGAGCTGGCTCAACGACTGAGCCGTTCCGTGACGGCGCGGGGACCGGTGCGCGGTCCCCGCGCCTTCGCATGCCCGGCGGCGCCGCGCGGGCCCGTGGGCTCAGCGGCGGAGGCGGCGGCGGATCCTGGCGCGCAGTGAGGCGGGCTCGGCGGCCTCGGCCACGAGCAGGGCCAGGTGGCCGCCCTTGGTGAAGTAGACGGTGACGTCCTTGGTTCCGACGGCCCGCCGCTGCGCCGCCGCCTTGACCCCCTCGGCGCGCACGGACCCGAATCGGGCCTCGCGGGTGACGCCGAGCGCGGTCGCGGTGACGTGCACGTCCCAGCGCCCCGGTTCCACGGCGGCCGGGTCGGCGACGACCTCGAACCCTCCGGACCGGCCCGCGCGGGGATCGGCGACGAAGCCGTGCTCCTTGCCGGACGAGCGTTCCCGCAGGACGACGTCGACGGACGTCCGGCCGGTCTCGACGCGCTGGAGGGCGGCGGCCCCGCGGATGCGCACCTTCCTGCCCTGCCAGCAGACGGCCTCCAGGCGGTGCTCGACGCCGACCTCGGTGGTGATGTCGGCGTCCTGCCGGGAGACGCCGCGCAGGTAGGGGTACATCGCGTAGATCCGGCCGCCGACCACGACCGCGCCCGCCGGGGCCCCCTCGACCTCGTCCCGGATCAGCCGCTCCAGCTCGTCGCGCAGGCCGTGCTGGATGCAGAACGCCCTGAGCCGAACGGACGCGGGCATCGCCGCGCGGGCGGCCTCGCTCAGCCCCTCCTCGCCGAGGACGCGGCGGGTGCCCTCCAGGAGCCGCTCCCGCTGGGGGCCGTCCAGGGCCAGGAAGCGGTGGTCGTACACGCGCAGGACGTCGCGCAGGACGCTGATGGTGCTGTCCGAGGTCACGGGGCATCTCCTGATCGGCCGGGGACTTCGGTCACGGTAAGGCCCCGACCCGTCGCGCACAGTGAAAACCGGCCGGTGTGTCGTCTCGGATGCATACTCGGTATTGCCTGCCGCATACTCGGTATGCATACTTGGTAGGCATGTCCATCCGTCACGGTCTGCTCGCCTTGCTGTCCCAGGGGCCCCGCTACGGCTACCAGCTGCGCGCCGAGTTCGAGTCGTCCACCGGCGCCACCTGGCCGCTCAACATCGGCCAGGTCTACTCCACCCTGTCCCGCCTCGAACGCGACGAGCTCGTCACGCGCGGGGACGCCGACGACGAGGGCCGGTTCGTCTACCGGATCACCCCCGCGGGGGAGGAGGACGTGCGGCGGTGGTTCGCCACCCCCATCGCCCGCTCCGACCGCCCCCGCGACGAGTTGGCGATCAAGCTGGCGATGGCCGTCACCACGCCCGGCGTCGACACCGCGCACGTCGTCCAGACCCAGCGCACCGCCACGCTGCGCACCCTGCAGGACCTCACCCGCCTCAAGGCCGGCGCGCCCGCCGTCCCCGCCGACCAGGGCGACCGCGCGTGGCGGCTCGTCCTGGAATCCATGATCTTCCAGGCGGAGGCCGAGGTCCGCTGGCTGGACCACTGCGAGGCCTACGTCGCCCGCGCCGAGGCCACCGCGCCCGCCTCGGTCGAGGCGCCCGCTCCGGTCGACGAGGAGGCGCGGCGATGAGCCTTCTTGCGATGCGGGAGGTGTCCCGCGACCACGGCGCCGGCCCGTCCCTCGTCCACGCGCTGCGCGAGGTGACGCTGGACGTCGCGGCGGGGGAGTTCGTCGCCGTGATGGGCCCCTCGGGCTCCGGCAAGTCGACCCTGCTGACGCTCGCCGGCGGGCTCGACCACCCCACGGCCGGCCGGATCCTGGTGGACGGCGCCGACCTCGCCGGACTCGGCCGGGCCGGGCGGGCCGCGCTGCGCCGCCGCGGCGTCGGCTACGTCTTCCAGGACCTCAACCTCATCCCGAGCCTCACCGCGGCCGAGAACGTCATGCTGCCGCGCGAGCTGGACGGCGTCCGCGCCCGCACGGCCCGCCGCGAGGCGCGTGAGGCGCTCGCGGAGGTCGGCGTCGCCGAGCTGGCCGACCGCTTCCCCGACGAGATGTCCGGCGGCCAGCAGCAGCGCGTCGCGATCGCCCGCGCGCTGGTCGGCGAGCGGCGGCTCGTCCTGGCCGACGAGCCGACCGGGGCGCTCGACAGCCACACCGGCGAGGACGTGCTGCGCGTGCTGCGGGCCCGCTGCGACGCGGGCGCGTCCTGCCTGATGGTCACGCACGAGTCGCGGCACGCCGCCTGGGCCGACCGGATCGTGTTCCTGCGCGACGGCCGGATCGTCGACGCCACGCCCGGTGCCACCGGCCCCGAGAGCCTCCTTCAGGAGAACCTGTGAACCGCTACGTCTTCGCGCTGCGCATGGCCCGCCAGGACGCGCTGCGCGCCAAGGGCCGCACGGCGCTCGTGCTGTCCATGATCGGCCTGCCGATCGGCGTCGTCGTCGCCCTGGCCGTGCTGCGCTCGACCGCCGGTGCGGGGGCCGACGCGGAGTCCGGCGCCCCGAGCGCCGCCGAGTCGGCCGTGCTCGCGATGATCGTCGCGATGGTCGTGCTGGAGGTCGTCCTGCTCGCCGGGCCGGCGTTCATGGTGGACGTCCGGCGGCGGCGCCGCGAGCTCGCGCTCGTCGCGGCGTCGGGCGGTGCGGGCCGGCACCTGCGCGCCGTCGTCCTGGCGAGCGGCCTGCTCCTCGGCGGGATCGCCGCGCTGGCCGGGGCCGGGCTCGGCATCGCCGCCGCGGCCGTCGTCGCGCGGCTCGGGTCCGGACCGGACGGGCTCGGCCCGCTGACCGTGCCGTGGACCGTCGTCGCCGTGACGATGCTGCTCGGCGCCGGCAGCGGGGTGCTCGCCGCCCTGGTGCCCGCGCGCCAGGCCGGCCGGATGGACGTGGTCGCCGCCCTCGCCGGCCGCCGCGAACCGCCCGGCCGGGCGCGGCGCGGTCTGCCGATCGCCGGCGGCGTCCTCGTCGTGGCGGGCGTGGCGGGATCCCTGGAGGGCGTCCGGGTGCTGCGCGAGTTCGGCGCCGCGCTCGGCGCCGTGGCGATCATCATCGGCCTGGTCCTCGCCGGTCCGTGGATCGTCGAGACGACCGGGCGGCTCGCGCCACGGCTGCCGCTGCCGCTGCGCCTCGCCGTCCGGGACGGCGCCCGCAACCGGGCCCGCACCGCGCCCGCGGTCGCCGCGATCATGGCGGCCGTGGCGGGCGTCACCGCGCTGGCCATCGGGGGCGCCAGCGACTTCCGGCAGCGGCAGGTGGAGTACCAGGCGGTGCTGCCCCACGGCTCGGCGCTGATCCGTGTGACGCATGCCGAGCAGGAGGGCGCCGTGGCCGCCGCCGTCCGGCGCGACCTGCCGGGCGTGCCCCTCGTCCCGCTGCGCACCCTCCCTGGGCCCTGGGGGGAATGCCTGGGCGGGGACAGCGCGAAGTGCCTCTCGCTCTCCCTCTCGGTCAAGCGCGCCGGGCCGCAGGCCGAGGTCCTGCAGGTCGTGGCCGGCGGTCCCCGGGAGGCCCGGATGCTGCTCGGCCGCGACGATCCCGCGGTGTCCTCGGCGCTGGACGCGGGCAAGATCGTCCTGTTCCGGGCGCGGCCGCCCGACCACGGGACGGTCAGCGCCGCCGTGACCTACTGGGACGACGACAAGGAGCACACGCTCGCGACGATCAAGGACCTGCCGGCCGTCGCCGCCCAGGGCGACCCGCACGTGCCCGCCATCGTCCCGCCCAAGGTCGCGGAGACGCTCGCCGGGAAGACGGGCCTGCCCGTCCGGACGGAGGCGTTCGGGATCGACCGCGCCGACCACCGGGTCACCAAGGCCGAGCAGGCCCGGCTGACCAGGACCATGCGGGCCTTCGGCCCCAGCGACAGCGCGGTGCGCGTCGAACGGGGCTTCACCGAGTCGTACGGGAGCGTCACGCTGATGCTCGGCGGGGCCGCGGCCGCCCTGGCGCTCGGCGCCACCCTGATCGCCACCGGGCTCGCCGCCGCGGACGCCCGTCCCGACCTGGCGACCCTGCGCGCCGTCGGCGCGCGGCCCCGCACCGGCCGGCTGCTGACGATGGGCCGGGGCGCCTTCATCGCCGGGCTCGGCTGCTGGCTCGGCATCGCCGGCGGGCTCGTCCCCGGCCTCGCGGTGACGCGCCCGCTCACCGACAGCCTGGAGGAGACCGGCGCCGCCCCGCACGGCACGATCGTCGACATCCCGTGGCTGCTCCTGATCGCACTGGCGATCGGCGTCCCGCTCGTCGCGGCGCTCGTCGCCGGCGCGGTGACCGGCGGCCGCCTCCCCGCGGTCCGGCGCACCCCCGGGTAGGGACGCCCGGGGCCCCTCAACCACGCGCCGGCGCTGGTGATAGCGTCCGGCGCGTGGTCGAGGCGGTGGCGGTGCAGGGACCGGCGGGCGGCTCCTCCGCGGGCCGCGGGGGCGCCCGCCGCCGGCGCGCCGCCCTGGCGGCGCTGGTCGCGGCGAGCGCGCTGCTGTACGGGACGTACTCGCTGATGCGGCTGCGCGCCTTCCGGACGGGCAGCTACGACCTGGTGATCTTCGACCAGGCGATCCGCTCCTACAGCCGGTTCGGCCTGCCGGTCGCCATCGTCAAGGGCGTCCACAACGACTTCGGCCCGGACTTCTCGATCCTCGGCGACCACTTCTCGCCCCTCCTCGCCCTGCTCGCGCCGCTCTACTGGATCCACGACGGACCGGCGACCCTGCTGGTCGCCCAGGCCGTCCTGCTCGCGCTCGCGATCCCGCCGATCTGGCGGTACACCGAGCGCAGGCTCGGCGCCCGTGCCGCCTACTGCGCCGCGGGCGCCTACGCGCTGTCCTGGCCGATCGCCGAGGCGCTCGCCTTCGACTTCCACGAGGTCGCCTTCGTGCCGCTGCTGTCGGCGCTGATGGTCGAGCGGCACGACGCGGGACGGCGGCTCCAGGCGGCGGCCGCCGCGTTCGCCCTGCTCCTGGTGAAGGAGGACATGGGGCTGCTGCTCGCGGGCTTCGGCCTCTACCTGCTCACCCGTCCCACCGGGCGGGGGCGGCGGAGCCTGCGGGGCCTGCGCGGCCTGCGCGGACTCCTGCCGCCGGGAGACCGGCGGGCCGGCCTGGCCTACGTCGCGGCGGGGGTCGCCGCGACCTGGGCCTGCTCGCGTGTGGCCGTCGCGGCGTTCGGCGGGGACAACGACTACTACTGGGCGTACGGGGCGCTCGGCCCTGACCTTCCCCACGCCGCGGTGCACGCCGTCACCCATCCCTGGGACGTCCTCCGCGTCCTCGGCGACCCGCCGCAGAAGCTCCTCACGATGGCTCTGGTGCTGCTCCCGCTGCTCCTGCTGCCGCTGGCGTCACCGCTGACCCTCACCGCCGTCCCGCTGCTCGCCGAGCGGATGCTCGCCAGCCGGTTCAGCAACTGGTGGGAGCCCCACTACCACTACAACGCGTTCATCGTCGCCGTGCTCGTCCTGGCGGCCGCCGACGGCGCGGCCCGGCTGCGCGGACGGGCCCGATTCGCGCGAGGCGCGCCGGGACGTCTGCCGTCCGCCGCGCCGATGGCGGGAATCCTCGCGGTCACGGTCGCTTTCGCGCCGTTCTTCGCCTATCGCCATTTGGCCGACCCCGCGCTGTGGCGGCCGAACGAGCGGGTCCGGGCCGCGTCCGCGGCCGTCGAACGCATCCCGGACGGCGCGCTCGTCGAGGCCGCGAACGGCCTCGGCCCGGCGCTGACGTCCCGCGCCCGCGTGCTGCTGTGGGACGACCGCTCGCACGGCGCGCCCTGGGTGATCGCCCAGGTGGAGCGGCTGGAGTTCCCCTTCGCCTCGCCCGCCGAGCAGCGGCGGCGGGTCGAGGGGCTCAAGGCGGAGGGGTACCGGGAGGTCTTCCAGAGAGAGGGCTACGTCGTCCTGCACAAGGACGTCCCCGATCCCTGGTGAGGCGGGGCCCGGCGGGCGGGTCCCCGGTAAGGCGAACGCCTGATAAGGCGAAACGCGGCTTTTGGACAGATTGTCCGATGACCGATCATCGTCGCACGGGTAAGAATTCGAGTGAAGGCGCCTCCCGGCCAATCATCCCTACCCTTTCTGGGTACTTTGCCAGATACTTGAAGAAAGCCGTTACGGCCGGGGCCGGCGCGGGAGGAGAGCCTGCGCGAACACCCCGTGACCTCGGCCGGAGCGGGCCTTGGGGCGTGTACATGAGCGGTGTGAGGCTGAACGGCGGCGAGGCGAGGGCACCGGTGGGCGGTGGCCCGGAATTTCTCGTCCGGCGGGCAATGCGACGGGCAGGCGAATCCCCGACGATCCGCGCGGCGGACCGGGGAACCGGTCACGGCGGGGAGCCGTGACATGCCGGGGCGGGAGGACATGCCGGGGCGGGAGGACCGGGACGTCCGGCGCTTCGAGACGTGCGGGCGGGCGTGGATCGGCGTCCTGCGGCACGTGTGGGCGGCCGGGGAGGCGGGGCTGGAGGACGGCGGGCCCATCATCGAGGGGCCGCCGCTGCTGTTCGAGATCTGCTCGCTGAGCTGGGAGGACCCGATCCTGCGCGAGTACGGCGACCGGGCGCGCCTGGTCCGCCGGGCGCAGGAGCGCACCCGCCGGGCCGTCCGCGGGCGGTTCTGGCCGCGGCTGCACGACCTGCAGGGCCACGACCAGATCCGGTGGGTGGTGGACCTGCTGCGCGCGAGGCCGTGGACCACCAGCGCCTGGATCTCGCTCACGATCCCGGGCGAGCCGGCCGACGGGCTGCCGGCGCTCACCGCGCTGTCGTTCCGCATTCGCGGCTACCGTCTGATCATGACGGCGATGTTCCGGTCGCAGAACGTCCACCGCGCCTACCTGGCCTACATCCCGCTCCGCGAGGTGCAGGTCCAGGTCGCCGACGAGCTGGGGCTGCCGCCCGGGCCGCTGCGGGTGTTCGTGGACGTCCCGCACGTGCACGTCGGTGACGCCGAGCGGGTCGCGTCCGTGCTCGCCTCCGTGCCGGAGCCGAACGCCGCCTGACGAATCATTACAACGCAGGACGAACAGGAGTTACTGACGGGTCTTTCCCTGCCGCGAACCCCCGCCGCCCCCGGGTTATAGACTCACCGGAGGGGGCGAGGGCACGACGAGGTGACTCGCGACTTCACCTGCACAGCACACGAACACCTACTTTTCTCGAAGGACTGTTTCCACTTGAGCAAGCCCGTCGTCCTCGTCGCAGAAGAACTCTCCCCGGCCGGCATCGCCGTCCTGGAGGCCGACTACGACGTCCGCCACGTCGACGGCAGCGACAAAGAACAACTGCTGCCCGCCGTCGCCGACGTGGACGCCCTGATCGTCCGCAGCGCCACCAAGGTCACCGCCGAGGTGTTCCGGCACGCCAAGAGGCTCCGGGTCGTCGCCCGGGCCGGCGTCGGCCTCGACAACGTCGACGTGGAGGCCGCCACCAAGGCCGGCGTGATGGTCGTCAACGCGCCCACGTCCAACATCGTCACCGCCGCCGAGCACGCGATCGCGCTGCTCCTGGCCACCGCCCGGAACGTGCCGCAGGGCCACTCCGCGCTCAAGCAGGGCGAGTGGAAGCGCTCCAAGTACACCGGCGTCGAGCTCCAGGGCAAGACCGTCGGCGTGCTCGGCCTCGGCCGCATCGGCGTCCTCGTCGCCCAGCGCCTCGCCGCGTTCGACATGAACGTCATCGCCTTCGACCCCTACGTCCAGGCCGCCCGCGCCGCGCAGCTCGGCGTGAAGCTCGTCACGCTCGACGAGCTGCTCCGCGAGAGCGACTTCATCACCGTCCACCTGCCGAAGACGCCCGAGACCCTCGGCCTCATCGGCGACCGCGAGCTCCAGCAGGTCAAGCCGTCCGTCCGCATCGTCAACGCCGCCCGCGGCGGCATCGTCGACGAGGCGGCCCTCGACCTCGCGCTCAAGGACGGCCGCGTCGCCGGCGCCGGCATCGACGTGTTCAGCACCGAGCCGTGCACCGAGAGCCCGCTGTTCCACCACGACAGCGTCGTCGTCACCCCGCACCTCGGCGCCAGCACCCACGAGGCGCAGGAGAAGGCGGGCACCCAGGTCGCCCGCTCCGTGAAGCTCGCGCTGTCCGGCGAGTTCGTCCCGGACGCGGTGAACGTGCAGGGCGGCGCCGTCGCCGAGGACGTCAAGCCCGGCCTGCCGCTCGCCGAGAAGCTCGGCCGCATCTTCACCGCCCTCGCCGGCGGCGTCCCCGTCCGGCTGGACGTGGTGGTCCGCGGCGAGATCGCCGAGCACGACGTCAAGGTCCTGGAGCTGGCCGCGCTCAAGGGCGTCTTCGTGGACGTCATCGAGGAGGCCGTGACCTTCGTCAACGCGCCGCTGCTGGCCCGCGACCGCGGCGTCGAGGTCACCCTCACCACCAGCGAGGACAGCCCCGACTGGCGCAACGTCGTGCAGGTGCGCGGCACCATGTCCGACGGCTCCGTCGTGTCGGTGTCGGGCACCCTCACCGGCCCCAAGCACGCCGAGCGGATCATCGAGATCAACGGCTACAACATGGAGCTCGTCCCGACCGAGCACATGGCGTTCTTCTCCTACGTCGACCGCCCCGGCATCGTCGGCGCCGTCGGCAAGCTGCTCGGCGACGAGCAGGTCAACATCGCCGGCATGCAGGTCGGCCGCGACGCCAAGGGCGGCAAGGCGCTCATCGCGCTCACCGTCGACTCGGCCATCGCGCCCCAGCTCGTCGACGCCATCAGCCGCGAGGTGGGCGCCGACATGGGCCGCCGCGTCGACCTGGAGGGTTAGCCGCCGGGGGCGACCCCCGCATGACGCGAAGGCCGGCCGTCACGACGGCTGAGCCTCGGGCGGGCGTCCGGCCACGGGCCGGACGCCCGCCCATCTCATATGCCGAGATTTTGAGCCACGGGTCGGGACAACCCGCCGAACCGCGGGTAGCCTCGCTGTAGTCATGCGGCGCTTCGTGGTAATCCTTCGCTGCCGCAGCGGGGCCTGAACATCGGCAGGCCGGCACCCGCTGCGGAGGCTCTGCCTGGCCGTGAGTCCGATGCCGAACCGGACCGTGCGAACCACGGCCCCCCGGCGGCCCCTCTGGCCACCAGCCCAGCGATCGGAGCATTCCATCATGAACGAGACCCGGAACAACGCCCCCGCCGACGACGCCCAGGAAGAAGCCGCCCGCGCCCTGCAGACGGCCCTGGAAAGGCGTGCTGATTGATTTTTCTCCTCCTTCGGGCCTAAAGGCCCTCCATCGTCGAAAAATCGGGGCGATCGCTGGCATCGCTCCGTCTCGCCTAGCGGCTCGCTGCGCGATCAGGTTCTCGCTTCGCTTGAACCTGCCTTCGGACGCGATCGCAACCACTGAGGTTTTCGCGGGGTTGCGAGGCAGGCTGAGGCGGTTGCAGTAGTGGGTCCGGTCAGCGAGTCGGGTGCCGTGTAGTGGCCGCCTCTAAGGCCCGAGGTTGCCCGCCAGTCTCGTTGCGTCGTGCCGGGCGGCCGCTTCGCGCTCAGGTTTTCGTTTGGTTGGAGTTGCCTTCGGACGCGATCGCGAGCCTTGAGGGCGTGCGTGGTTGCGGTGCTGGGCGGGCGGGCCTTGCCCGGGCGCCGATGCGAGACTGGGGGAGTGGCGGGCGATGTGAGTAGTGCCGAGGTTCGTAGCGTGCTGGGGCGCGTTGCCGGGCTTGGGCCCTATTTCGAGCTCGTTGCGGAGGAGGTCTCCGGCGAGGCCGGCTGGGGGGTGTTTCCCGGGGGTGCCGGACGGCTGCGGGAGGTCGTCCGCGACCATGCCGGGCGGCTCGGGACCGATGAGACCCGGGTGGCAGCCTCGCTGCTCTTCCAGGGGCTCGCGGCGCGGATCTGGTCGCCGGTCGTCGCCGCGGCGGCGCTCGGGGTCGTGCCCGATCTTTCGGGGGTGCGGTGGCGGTGGGCGCCGGGTGAGCCGATCATGCTGGGGCTCGCCGACGTGCGCGGGTGGCGCGTCGGGAGCGTGGCCGAGGCCGTCGAGATCGTCCATCCCATGGTCGTGGACGGGCTGCTGCGGCCGCTGCGGGAGGCGCTGCTGGACTTCGTCAGGCTCGCGGACGGGCTGGTCTGGGGCAACGCGGCCTCGGCCCTCGCCGGGAGCCTGAACGTGGGGGCCGCCGATCCCGGGCGTGCCGCGATCGTGCGGGCGCTGCTCACGCGGGAACCACTGGTCGGGGCCGGGTCCTTCGGGCCGCGCGGGTTCGTCCGGAACAATTGCTGCTTGTATTACCGCGTCCCTGGTGGTGGCATGTGCGGTGATTGCGGGCTGGCGCGCTGAATGCCCGCGATGTGAGACGAAAGCCCAAGCACTGAGACGTTTGCAGTAGAGTGCGCGCATGGCTTCGCGCAGCATTCGTCTGGCCGTCATCCCGGGGGACGGGATCGGCCCCGAGGTGGTCGCCGAGGGACTGAAGGTCCTCGACGCCGTGTCCGGCGACCTCACGTTCGAGCAGACCTCCTACGACCTGGGCGCCGCGCGGTGGCACCGGACGGGGGAGACGCTGCCCGACTCGGTCCTGGAGGAACTGCGCGAGCAGGAGGTCATCCTGCTCGGCGCCGTCGGCGACCCGAGCGTGCCGAGCGGCACGCTGGAGCGCGGGCTGCTGCTGCGGACCCGGTTCGAGCTGGACCACTACGTCAACCTGCGCCCGGTGAAGCTGTTCCCGGGCGTCAGCACCCCGCTGGCCGGCGTGACCCCGGACGACATCGACATGGTCGTCGTGCGGGAGGGCACCGAGGGCCCGTACACCGGTGTCGGCGGCGTCCTGCGCAAGGGCACCCCGCACGAGGTCGCCACGCAGGAGAGCGTCAACACCGCCTACGGCGTCGAGCGCGTCATCCGGTACGCGTTCGAGGTCGCGGCGTCGCGCCCGCGCAGGAAGCTCACGCTCGTCCACAAGGACAACGTGCTCACCTTCGCCGGTGACCTCTACCAGCGGACCCTGAAGCGGGTCGCCGCGGAGTACCCGCAGGTCACGACCGACTACTGCCACGTGGACGCGGCCACGATGTTCTTCGTGAGCCAGCCGCGGCGGTACGACGTCATCGTCACCGACAACCTGTTCGGCGACATCATCACCGACATCGGCGCCGCGATCGCCGGGGGCATCGGGCTCGCCGCGTCCGGGAACGTCAACCCCGACCGCACCGCGCCGTCGATGTTCGAGCCGGTGCACGGCAGCGCCCCCGACATCGCCGGACAGGGCAAGGCCGACCCGACCGCCACGATCCTGTCGGTCGCCATGCTGCTCGACCACGTCGGCGAGGGCGACGCCGCCCGCCGCGTCGAGCAGGCCGTCTCGGACGACCTGGCCGAGCGCGCCGCGCTGGGCGCCCGGTCCACGTCCCAGATCGGCGACGCGATCGCCAAGCGAGTATCCGGCTAGGGGCACGCCGCCTCCGGCCAGACCGGGCGTGCCCTCGCGGCGCGCCCGGTTTTCCGTATGCGCCCGCGTGGAGGAGCAGGTCTAGACGAAGTAGGACAATGGGGACTAGGAAGCCGATGCGGCGATGGGGCAGCATGGGCCATCCGCGAGAGGACGAGACCGCGATGAGCGACACCCTGGAATTCGAGATCACGCGCACCGAGCGGCCCGCGACCGCCGAGGACCGCGCGCGGATCCTGGCCGAGCCCGGTTTCGGCCGATACTTCACCGACCACATGGTCACGATCCGGTACTCGGCCGAGCGCGGCTGGCACGACGCGAAGCTCGAACCCTACGGGCCGATCCCGATGGACCCGGCCTCGCAGGTGTTCCACTACGCCCAGGAGCTCTTCGAGGGCCTCAAGGCCTACCGGCAGCCGGACGGTTCGATCGTCACCTTCCGGCCGTACATGAACGCCGCGCGGATGAACCGGTCGGCCAGGCGGATGGCGATGCCGGAGATCCCCGAGCAGCTGTTCGTGGACGCCGTCGAGACGCTCGTCCGCACCGACAGGGACTGGGTGCCCGACACCGAGGGCCACAGCCTCTACCTGCGGCCCTTCATGTTCGCCACCACGCGGGCGCTCGGCGTCAACAGCCCGGCCCACGAGTTCCTCTTCATGGTCATCGCGTCCCCGTCCGGCCTCTACTACCCGCGCGGCATCAAGCCCGTCTCGGTGTGGCTGTCGCAGGACTACACCCGCGCGGCGCCCGGCGGGACCGGGGAGGCCAAGTTCGGCGGCAACTACGCCGCGTCCTTCGCCGGCCAGGCCGAGGCCGTCGCGCAGGGCTGCGACCAGGTCGTCTGGCTCGACGCGGTGGAGCACCGCTGGGTCGAGGAGGTCGGCTCGATGAACCTCATGTTCGTCTACGGCTCCGGGGCCCAGGCCCGGCTGCTCACCCCCGCGCTCACCGGCACCCTGCTCGCCGGCGTCACCCGCGACTCGATGCTCAAGCTGGCGCCCGACCTCGGCGTGCCCACCGAGGAAGGCAAGATCAGCATCGATGAGTGGGAGGCGGGCTGCGCCTCCGGCGAGATCACCGAGGTGTTCGGCTGCGGCACCGCCGCGATCATCAGCCCGGTCGGCCGGGTCAAGGGCCGGGACCGCGAGTGGACGATCGGCGACGGCGAGCCCGGCGAGATCTCGATGCGGCTGCGCCAGGAGCTGGTCGGCATCCAGTACGGCACCCGTCCCGACCCCTACGGCTGGGTCCACAAGATCGTCTGACCGGCGGCGCCGGCGGCGCGCGCCCGCAGCGGCGCGCCGCCGGACCGGTCCGGGCCGCTCAGTGGCGGATGTGCACGGACGTCTCGACGACCGGGCCCTTGCTCGCCGGTCCCGCGCCCCGCGAGGACGGGTTGATGGCGTAGTTGAACGAGAAGCCGACGAAGGCGCGGCCGGGGCGGCCGCCCTCCTGCACCGCGAAGGTGCAGATGCCCGAGAGCGTGTAGACCTTCCGGACGCGGTGCGGTGCCACCGTGGAGTGCCAGAGGTAGCCGACGGGGACGACGTGCCGGTCGTGGTACCGGCCGTTCAGCCCGGTCGCCGTGCAGACGGCCCTGCTGCGCGCGATCGCCCGGAGCCTCGCACTGGTGATCTGGAACAGCCACGGCATCGGGTAGCCCCTGGAGGGCCTGGCCACGTTCACCTGCGCGTGGAACCGGCCGACCGAGTCGCGGTAGACGAACGACTGGCGGCTTTTCGTGAACGTGAAGTAATGGGTGGGTGCGGCGCGTTCCGGACGCTCGGCCGCGGACGCGGCGGATGCGGCGGACGCGGTGGACACGGTGCCGAGCGCCATCACCAGCGCCGTTCCGGAAGCGGCCGCGACCCGGCCGTATGTGTGCATGCGCATTCCAGGAATTCCCTTCGGAAAGGTTCGCCGTCCGCCACGTCGGGTGGACGGCCTCGGTCAGCCCGCCGCCCGGGTGCTCAGCCGCGGCCGACCGACCGCACGTACAGCGCGCGGTAGGCGTAGCCGTCCTGCTCGGCCTCCTCCCAGGTGAAGAGCACGCTCTCGCCCGGATCGAGCGAGGCGAAGGCACCCGGTTCGGCCTGCACGTCCGAGAAGTGCGCCCAGACCTCGCCGGGCACGTCGGGTGAGACCAGAACCCCCCACCCGGCATCGTCGTCCCAGGACGCCACCGTCCCGCGGACCGGTTCGCCGCTCATCGGATCCCCCTTCTCCGGCGGACAGTGCGATCCTCATTCCTTTTACTGTGAAAGCGCAAGTGCATTTCGGGGTGAGGAATGTATTGCCATCATCTTTTGATTGGTAATCGTTCTTTATTGTGCAATGGACTCCAAGGGGAGAAAGTCGCGTTATGGCGGCGGGGCGGCGGCGGGGCGGCCGCGGGTCCGGCGGCGACGTCCCAGCATCTGAGACGGATGTCCAAGATCCGAGGACCATGTGGCAGACTGTGAGCATCATGCGCCACAGCCTCGTGATTATCGGCTGGCGCGCCGGCAGCTAACGGGACACCGCCGGCGCGCAGACCTCTCACGTCCGTGAGGGGTCTTTTTTGCGTCCTGGCGCTGGTCCCCCTGGGGGTTCTCACATGCAAGGCGACGCGTTCCACGTCTACGACACCACTCTGCGCGACGGCTCGCAGCAGGAGGGGCTCAACCTCTCCGTGCCCGACAAGCTCGCGGTCGCGCGACATCTGGACGACCTGGGCGTCGGCTTCATCGAGGGCGGCTGGCCGGGCGCCAACCCCAAGGACACCGAGTTCTTCAGGCGGGCTCGAACAGAGCTCGACCTGAGGCACGCGCAGCTCACCGCGTTCGGCGCGACCCGCCGGGCCGGGGTGAAGGCGGCCGACGACCCCCAGGTCGCCGCTCTGCGCGAATCCGGCGCGTCCGTCGTGACCCTGGTCGCCAAGAGTCACGACAGGCACGTCGAGCTGGCCCTCCGCACCACCCTGGAGGAGAACCTCGCGATGATCCGCGACACGGTCTCCCACCTGCGTGCGGAGGGCCAACGGGTCTTCCTGGACGCCGAGCACTTCTTCGACGGCTACAAGGCCAACCGCGCCTACGCGCTGGAGGCCGTCCGCACCGCCGCCGAGGCGGGCGCCGACGTCGTCGCGCTCTGCGACACCAACGGCGGCATGCTGCCGGACGAGCTGGCCGAGGTCGTGCACGAGGTCGTCGGCCACGGCGTCCGCGTCGGCATCCACTGCCACGACGACTCCGGCTGCGCGGTCGCCAACACGCTCGCCGCCGTCCGGGCCGGCGCGACGCACGTCCAGGGCTGCGCGAACGGGTACGGCGAGCGCAGCGGCAACGCCAACCTGTTCACCGTCGTCGGGAACCTCCAGCTCAAGCGGGGCATGAGCCTCGTCTCCGACGCCCAGCTCGCCGAGATGACGCGGATCGCGCACGCCGTCTCCGAGGTCACCAACGTCGCGCCGAGCTCGCAGCAGCCGTACGTGGGCGTGTCCGCGTTCGCGCACAAGGCCGGGCTGCACGCGTCCGCCGTCAAGATCGACCCCGACCTGTACCAGCACATCGACCCGGCCGCCGTCGGCAACGACATGCGGATGCTGGTGTCCAGCATGGCCGGGCGCGCGTCGGTCGAGCTGAAGGGCCGCGAGCTCGGCTACGACCTGTCCGGGGAGAAGGCCAAGGCCGTCGTGGCCCGGGTGAAGGAGCTGGAGTCCACCGGCTACACCTTCGAGGCCGCGGACGCCTCGTTCGAGCTGCTGCTGCGCGAGGAGCTGACCGGCGTCCGCCAGCGGCACTTCGAGGTCGAGTCGTGGCGGTCGATCGTGGAGCGCCGGCCGGACGGCTCCATGATCAGCGAGGCCACCGTCAAGCTGCACGCCAAGGGCGAGCGGATCATCGCGACCGGCGAGGGCAACGGCCCCGTCAACGCCCTCGACAACGCGCTGCGGCTCGCGCTCGGCCGCCTCTACCCGGAGCTGGCGCGGCTGGAGCTGGTCGACTACAAGGTCCGCATCCTGGAGGGCGCGCACGGCACCGACGCGCGGACCCGGGTGCTCGTCGAGTCCGGCGACGGCGAGCGCGAGTGGGGGACCGTCGGCGTCGAGGACAACGTGATCGCCGCGTCCTGGCAGGCCCTGGAGGAGGCCGTCACCTACTGCCTGCTCCGCGCCGGCTACGAGGCCGGCTGAGGCGGGAATCTCCGCGCGGTCGCGGGCATTATCAGGGCATGAGCACCGAGATCAGCGACAACGCCGAGCAGAGCCGCTACGAGATCCGGGTGGACGGCGACCTCGCCGGATTCGCCGAGTACGAGCGGGGCGAGGGCACCGTCGTCTTCACCCACACCGAGGTCGACTTCGCGTTCGAGGGCAAGGGCCTGGGCAGTGCGCTGGCACGTGGCGCCTTGGACGACGTCCGCTCCAAGGGTTTCTCGGTCGTCCCGCTGTGCCCGTTCATCAAGAAGTGGATTGACAGACACCCGGATTACCATGGCCTGGTGCGCTAGCCGCGTCGCGTTAAAGGAGCGCGCCGATGCTCGCGGACACGGGGAGCGGCCCGTTCGTTCGGATGAACGGGGATCTTTCCGTGAGTATCGGTACGGTCACGCAGAAAGTTCGCCAAACCGGCGAAACCGGTAGCGGATTTCAGTTGAAGGATCCACTATGGCATTCTGCGCGGCACGTGCGCGCAAGCCCCGTCCCCTGTGAACCGATGTCCCTGCGACCCGACCCGCCGGAGTGATCGTATGCCTGTCCGACCCTGGAGCCCCGAGGACCTTGGGCGTCCCACGGACGGGACCTGGGCCGACGTGGCGTTCGGCCTCGGCGAGACGTACGAGCGCGAGGGCCGTCTGGAGCAGGCGGCCGGCTGGTACCGGCGGGCGGCCGAGTCCGGGAGCGCCGACGCCGCGCTGCGCCTCGGCGCCGTCCTCGGCAGGATGGCCGACGCCGGAGCCGACCACACGGCCGTCGAGCTGCTGGCGGAGGCGACCCGCTGGCTCAGCGGCGCGCAGGACGCCACCACTCCCGACGCGATCGAGCTCATCACCGCTACGCTCAACCGGCAGATGCGGCAGGCCGCGCGCCGCGGACTCGAACCGGCCCCCGCCGGCTGACGCCGTCGGGGCGGGGGGCGAACCGATCCGTCACGCCGGTCGTCGGACTCCATGAGATCGGCGTCAGTGGAAGGTGGACGAGTTGAGCGGCGAGGACTCCGGGTACGTGCCCCCGGACCACAAGACGACCGCCGAGTTCGGCGTCTCCAGGAAGTCCCCGGTGTCCGGAGAGCTGCCCCTTCCCGGGACGGTGGACGGTCCGGCCGACGGCGAGGACCTGGACGACGACCTCTTCGACGGGGACGCCACGACCCATGACGTCCCCCAGTCGGACGCCGTGGTGATGCAGGACCTCCCGTCCGACGACCCCGAGGACGATCTGGAGACGACGTACCAGGACGGTCCGGGCGTCGAGCCGGACGACGACTTCGACAGGACGCTGCGCGACCCGGGCGTCATCACCTTCCAGAAGCCGCCGCCCGCGGACACCGTCGACGAGCTCGACGTGACCGCGTTCCAGCCTCCCGCCACCTTCACCGACATCCCCATGGAGCAGCCCGCCAGGCCCGCGCCGCCCCCGGCCGCTCCGCCCGTCCCGCCCCAGGCCGCGCCGCCCCCGGCCGCTCCGGCCGTCCCGCCACCGGCGCAGCCGGCCGCCTTCGAGCAGGGGGCCAACCCGGCGCCGGTGTACGCCCAGCCTCCCGCTCCGTACCAGGAGCCGCCGCCCTTCCGGGAGCCGGCGCCCTTCCCCGAGCCGGCGCTCTTCCCGGAGCAGGCGCCCCCGTCGGAGCAGGCGCCGCCCGCGCAGGTCGCGGCCCAGGCCGCCGCCCCGATGCCCGCCGAGGCGCCGTGGACGGAGCAGTTCGCCTCCGAGGAGGAGACGGCGAACCCGGCGGAGAGCGGCCCCCCGGCGTTCGCCTACGGGATGCCCGGGGCCCCTTCCCCCGCCCAGAGCACGATGCCCCCGCACCACGAGTCGACCGTCCCGCCGATGCCGCCGCCCGCGGTGGCGTCGCCGTCCGGCGGGCTGCCCGGCGGGCCGCCCGGCGGGCAGCCGCCGTCCCGGTCGCGGCGGCCGCCGGTCCTCATCCTGCTGGGCGCCCTGGTGGTGGTCCTCGTCCTGGTCGGCGTCGTGGCGCTGGTGCTCGGCGGCGGCTCCGAGAAGGGCAAGGCCTCCGGCCAGACGTCCCCGACCCCGTCGGCGAGCGGTCCGGCGACGGGCGGCGGCACCGGACCAGCGTCGTCCGGCGCGCCCACGCCCGGCGGCGGCGCGCCCGCCACGCCCCCGCAGTCCGGGGCCCCCACGAACCAGCCGCCCGGGGGGCAGCAGCCTGGGGGGCAGCAGCCCGGCGGGCAGCCCGTCACGCCGCCCCCGGTGACCACCGCCCCGATCGGGCCGCTCGTGCAGGGCAAGGGCATCACGTACCAGCTCGTCCAGCAGGACAGCGGGTACTTCGAGGGCAAGATGGTCATCACGAACCACACCAAGAAGCCCCTGAAGGCGTGGAAGCTGACGTTCAAGGCCCCCCGCGCCGACGTGAAGAACATCTGGGGCGCCCGGCTCGTGCACGGCGGCTCCACCGTCGAGATCAGGAACCTGGACGGCGTCCCCCCGATCCAGCCCGGCTCGACCTGGGACATCCAGTTCGGCGCGGCCGGGACGGCGTCCACCCCGAAGTCCTGCGTGCTGAACGGCAGGGCCTGCGGCTTCTGACCGGCGTACTAGGCTCTTGACCATGCGTATCGCCAGATTCTCCACCGACGACGGCATGTCCTTCGGTGTGGTGGAGGAGAACACCGTCGCCGTCATCGCGGCCCACCCCTTCGGGGAGCTGACCTTCACCGGGCAGCGCCTCCCGCTCGCCGACGTCCGGCTGCTCGCCCCGATCCTGCCCAGCAAGATCATCGCGATCGGGAAGAACTACGCCGACCACGTCCGCGAGATGGGCGGGGACGAGCCGCCCGCCGAGCCGGTGCTGTTCTCCAAGCCGTCCACCGCCGTGATCGGCCCCGAGGAGGCGATCGCCTACCCGCAGAAGCTGTCCGAGCGCGTCGACCACGAGGGCGAGCTCGCCGTCGTCATCGGCCGGATGTGCCGCGAGGTCCCGGCGGCCCGCGCCGCCGAGGTCATCCTCGGCTACACCTGCGCCAACGACGTCACCGCCCGCGACCTGCAGGCCAAGGACGGGCAGTGGACGCGGGCCAAGGGCTTCGACACGTTCTGCCCGATCGGGCCGTGGATCGAGACCGAGGTCGATCCCGCCGACCTGTCGATCTCCACCACCGTCAACGGGGAGGTCCGGCAGGAGGCCCGCACGTCCCTGCTGCTGCACGACGTCCCCACCCTGGTCGAGTACGTCAGCCAGGTCATGACGCTGCTGCCCGGCGACGTCATCCTGACCGGCACCCCCGCCGGCGTCGGCCCCCTGGAGGTCGGGGACGAGGTCACCGTCACCGTCGAGAACATCGGCAGCCTCACCAACCGGGTCATCGCCCGCGACTGAGGGGGCCCAGGTGTTCAGCGGCTTCAGCGACGAGGCGTTCGCCTTCTACGAGGGTTTGCAGGCCGACAACAGCAAGCCCTACTGGACGTCCCACAAGGACGTCTACGAGCGCCACGTGCGTGAGCCCTTGGCCGAGCTGTGCGCCGAACTCGAAGGCGAGTTCGGCGCGGTCAAGCTCTTCCGCCCCTACCGCGACGTCCGGTTCAGCAAGGACAAGACGCCGTACAAGACGCACCAGGGCGGCCACA
Organism: Actinomadura verrucosospora; assembly: GCF_039540335.1. Lineage (NCBI taxonomy): Bacteria > Bacillati > Actinomycetota > Actinomycetes > Streptosporangiales > Thermomonosporaceae > Actinomadura > Actinomadura verrucosospora. The sequence continues at coordinate 68,490 of NZ_BAABEV010000007.1, forward strand.
CCAGCGAGGGCTTCTACATCCAGGTCGACGCGGACGGGCTCATGGTCGCGGGCGGCATGTACGCCCCGACCCCCGACCAGCTCCGCCGCTACCGCGAGGCCGTCGCCTCCGACACCCACGGCGCCGAGCTGCGGGCCATCGTGGACGACCTCCGCGCCGCCGGCATGGAGATCGCCGGCGACCGCCTCAAGACCCGCCCGCGCGGGACCGACCCCGACCACCCCCGGCTGGACCTCCTGCGGCACCGCTCCCTCTACGCCCGCGAGGGCTGGCCCGCCGACCCGTGGATGTCCGACGCCGACGAGGTCGTCTCCCGGGTCGGCGCGTCCTGGCGGCGCCTCCGCCCCCTCGTCGCCTGGGGTCACGAGCACATCGGACCGCCCGACTTCACCCGATGACCCTCCGGTCGGCCAATCGTTTTGGCCCTGCTCCCACTGTCCTGTATTCTCTTCGAGGCGCGAGCAACCAGCCGGAAACGGTTCGGGAGCCCGTACCTCACTGGGGTATGGTGTAATCGGCAGCACGAGTGATTCTGGTTCACTTAGTCTAGGTTCGAGTCCTGGTACCCCAGCTGCGTCCGCTCAGGCGGACACACGCCCCCGTCGTCTAGTGGCCTAGGACGCCGCCCTCTCAAGGCGGTAACGGCGGTTCGAATCCGCTCGGGGGTACGTGGCGGGCTTCCCTGCTCGTTGGGCCCTTCGGGCCTCAACTTCGCCGGGGCCCGCAGTGTCTTCCCAGGGGGGCGACCCCCTGGAACCCCCGGTGTTCGGGCTTCGCCCTCACTTGGTTGGGGCGTACGCCTAGAGGGTTTTTTCTGCGACGTCTAACGGGCGTTTTTCGCTCGTTTTCCTCAGCTGGCCGAATTTGCGTTGGTGTCGGCTGCCGCACTCCTTGCCTACCTAACTGTGGTCTGGCGTGTTCGGTGCTCAAGCCGGCGAATTCCTGCAATGGCGGCTTCGGACGATCTGGGAGACATGGTCGCGTTGCCGTCCGTGCCCCTCCAGTCCCGACCATGCGATCGAGGTCGTGCGCTCGTAGGAGCGTCGCGTCGGGGTCGGAGGCAGGGCGTCGTCGTGAGCGTGGGGGTGCTGGGAGGTTCGGGGGGAAACCGGTTCGAGGTGGGGGGTCGGGTCCGGTAAGCTAGGCGAGGCCGCGCGGGAGACCGCGAAGGTCATGGTCCTGCCCCCGTCGTCTAGTGGCCTAGGACGCCGCCCTCTCAAGGCGGTAACGGCGGTTCGAATCCGCTCGGGGGTACCTGGCAAGTCTCTGGGCGCGTACGTGTGCGCCACCTCTTTCTCACAGGCTCGTGACGAGCATTTCTCTGCGTCTCCCTCGCACGGCGCGCATTCTGATGCGCCGATGAGGTGCTTCCGGTGCGGGCCGGGGAATGTTCCGGCCGTGAGGTGGGGGACCAAGAGCTGGTACGCGGTGCTCGTGGCGGTCATGGTGCTCGTCACGGTGGACGTTCTGCTGGACGGTCCGCTCCGCCACCTCGACCACGTCGTGCACGACTGGAGCGACGCGCACGTCCAGGGCTGGCGGCTGACGGCGGTGGACGTCTTCGCGGCGCTCGGCCAGCGGGGCTACCTGGCGAGGGTCATCGTCCCGCTCGCGATCATCGCCGCGGTACGGGTGCGGTCGGTCCGGTACCCGCTGGCGAGCGTGCTGATCGTGGGCGTCCTCTCGCTGCTGCAGGTGCTGCTGAAGGCGGCGATCCCCCGGACGTTCCCGATCAGCGAGACCGACGTGCTGTTCGTCCGCGGCGACGCCTACCCGTCCGGCCACACCCTCAACGGGTTCGTGCTCGTCTGGGTCATCCTCGAACTGGTGGTCGTCGCGTTCCCCGCGACGTCCGGGGCCCTGCCTCCGCGCCGCCGCCGCGACATCGCGGTGGTGACCGGGACGGTCACGGCGGTGGCCCTCACGGTGGTCGACAAGCACTGGCTCACCGACTGCCTGTTCAGCCTCGCCCTCGGCCCCCTCCTGCTGCAGTGCCTGCTTCTCCTGGATCCGTTCGCCACCCGGCGCGGTCGAGAACGTCCAGATAGCGGCTCAGTTCACCGGACGCGGCGAGCATGGCGAGGCCCCGTGCGGTGAGCCTGCGCCGCCAGTCGTCCAGCGCCTCCGCCAGGGGCCCGGTGCCGCCCGCCGTCCGGACCTGCCGGACCACCGTGGCGATGTGCTCCAGCGGGTAGCCGCCGCGCCTGAGGAGATGGGCGAGTTCGGCGTCGCGGACGTCGCTCGCGCGGAAGACGCGGTACCCGGTCGCCGGATCGCGGGCGGGGACGAGGATGCCGATGCCCTCCCAGTTGCGCAGCGTCGCGGGGGTGACGTCGAGCCGGTGGGCGAGTTCGCCGATCGTCAGCGGCCCGGGGGCGCCCGGGCGCTCGGCGCCCGGCTCCGCCATCAGATGGTCCACCGCGCTCTTCACCGCCGTGAGGGTCTCGCGGTCGCGGAGCACCTGCTCGTGGCCGCGGTCGATGACCAGCAGGGCGTCGTCGACGTCGCCGTCGTGGACCGCGTTCATGATCCGGCCGCCGGCGGCGTGCCCGAACGCCGGGACGAGGGCGAGGAACGCGCGCAGGGCGGCCGCGTGCACCTCGGTGTAGATCCGGTAGCCGCTGGGCGTGCGGTCGGCGGGCGGGAGGAACCCGTCGCGCTCGTAGTTGCGCACGGCCTGCGCCGAGAGGCCGTGCCCGCGCGCGAGGTCGGACGGTCGCAGGGTGATCACCGTTTGGAGGCTTGGGACGGAAGAACGACGGTCACAGGCGGGAAAGTATCAACCGTCTTTTCAAGGATACGCTTTCACCACATGAGTCAGGACATTCGCGACTTCGTGCCCGCCTCCTGTGACCTTCTGGCGTTCGGCGAGCCGACGCACCGGGAGCCGTCCTTCGGGCGGCTCCGCAACGAACTGTTCGCCCGGCTGGCGGGCCACGGCTTCCGGTCGATCGCCATGGAGACCGACCGGGTCGCCGCCCTCGCCGTCGACGACTTCGTCCAGGAGGGGAAGGGGAGCCTCGACGCCGTGATGAGCGAAGGCTTCTCGCACGGCTGGGGGGAGATCGACGCCAACCGGCGGCTGGTCGCCTGGATGCGGGAGTACAACGAGGGCCGTCCCCCGCACGAGCGGCTGGCCTTCCACGGCTTCGACGCTCCGATGGAGACCCTCAGCGCCCCCAGCCCGCGCGCCTACCTCGAACACGCCCGCGACTACATGGGACTCGACCTCGACATCGCGGCCCTCTGCGGCGACGACCGGCGGTGGAGCCGCCCGGAGGCGGTCATGGATCCGGCCCAGTCGATCGGTGCGACGCCCGAGGCGGGCAGGCTGCGGACGATCGCCGACGACATGCTCCTCGCGCTCTACGAGCGCGCTCCGAAACTGATCGCGGCGACGTCGCGCGCCGAGTGGTCCAGAGCGGAGATCCACCTCACCGCCGCCATCGGCCTGCTGCGGTACCACAAGCGGGCGACCCAGCGCCTGGAGCGGGACGCGCGCATCTCGCGCCTGGCGGCCGCCCGCGACGCGCTCATGGCCCAGAACCTCCTGGCCGTCCGGAACGCCGAGGACCGGCGCGGCCCGACCTTCGTCTTCGCGCACAACACCCACCTGCAGCGAAACCCGTGCCATATGAGCATGGGGGACATCGACCTCACCTGGTTCGGCACCGGCTCCGTCATCGCGTCCCTGCTGGACGAGCGGTACGCCTTCATCGCCGGGAGCCTGGGCCGCAGTGAAACGATCAAGCTCGGGGAACCGGAGCCGGACACCTACGAGGGCGGCATGCAGAGCCGCATCGCCACGTGGGGCCTGACGCCGGCCGCCGCGATCCCGTCCGCCCGCCGGCGCACCGACACCGTCCCCGAGCAGGGCTATTTCCCTCTGGACCAGGCGGTCCTCGACACGGCCGACGCGGTCCTGCACATCAGCGACGGCGCGACCGTCTGAGGTATCTCCGGCCCCGCCGCCGCGTGACCGGCGGCGGGGACGGGCGCGGCACCCCCCGGGTTGCATCCGGTAGTGGGGCACAGGCTTACCGTCAGGTCATGGGCCGCCGCAGGGCGGCCGGGACGGGGAGCCGGGATGCGGAGACGCCGATCGCCTGCCGGGGCCGCGGGGGAGCGGTTCCGTGCGTGAGTACCGTTCCGGTATGACGATCGCGCGCTCCCTCGCCCTGTTCGCCCTCGCCGCGGTCGCGGAGATCGGCGGCGCCTGGATGATCTGGCAGGGCGTCCGCGAGCACCGGGGCGGCTGGTGGATCGGCGCGGGCCTGGTCGCCCTCGGCCTGTACGGCTTCGTCGCGACCTTCCAGCCCGACGCCCACTTCGGCCGCGTCCTGGCCGCCTACGGGGGCGTGTTCGTCGCCGGGTCCCTGGCCTGGGGCATGGCCGTGGACGGTTTCCGCCCCGACCGCTGGGACGTCGCCGGGGCGGCCGTCTGCGTCCTCGGCGTCCTGATCATCATGTACGCACCGCGCGCCTGATCGCTGCGGTCCCGGAGGGCAGGCGGGCGGCGCCGCCCGATGGCTTTCAGGGGACGAGGATGGTCCTGCCGTTCGCGCGGCCGGCCTCGGCGTCCCGGTGCACGGCCGGGAGTTCCGCGAGCGGCCGGGCCGCCGCGACGTCCACCCGCACCGCGCCGTCGTCGACGAGGGCGATGAGTTCGGCGAGTTGAGCGGGGTCGTTGCGGGCGACGAAGTGCGCGGCCGTCACGTCCGATCCGGGCGGGGGCTGCACCGGGCCGGTGATCGAGACGAGGGAGCCGCCGGGGCGGACGGCGCGGCACAGCGCCCGCGCGGCCTCGGGCGCTGTCGGGACGAGGTTGAACACCAGATCCACCGGACGGTCCAGCGCCTCGTGCGGAGGGACCCGCGTGTAGTCGATGATCTGCTCGGCGCCGTAGCCGCGGACCCGGTCGGAGCTGCGCGGACCGGCGGTGGCGATGACGCGGGCGCCGGCGCGCCGGGCCAGCTGGACGGCGAACATGCCCACGCCGCCCCCCGCGCCGTTGACGAGGATCCGCGTGCCCGGTCCGACGCGGGCGTGGTCGAACAGCCCCTGCCAGGCGGTCAGCCCCGCGACCGGGATCGCCGCGGCATGGGCGAGCGGGAGCCCGGAAGGCGCGCTGGCGAGCCGGGCGGCGGAAGCGGTGAGGTACTCGGCCGCCGCGCCGCCCTCGTCGAGGCGGCCGACGACGTGGTCGCCGACCGCGAAGCGTTCGACGCCGTCGCCGACCTGGACGACCGTCCCGGCGGCCTCGGAGCCGAGAGTGAACGGCAGGTCCAGCGGGACGATGTCGCGCATCATGCCGGCCCGGAAGCCCACGTCCGAGGGGTTGAACCCGGCGGCCGCGACGCGCACCAGCACCTCGCCCGGTCCCGGGGACGGACGGGGGACCCGCTCATAGCGGATCACGTCGGGCCCGCCGAAGGCGTGGACGCGCGCCGCCGTCATCGTCGCACTACGGCTCGGAGCGGGCCGATCCGATCGGAGTCCTGGTGTCATGAGTCGTCCTCAATGGAAGGGGATCGCGCATCTCTCGTGCACGTCCTTGCTGATCTTGAGTGATATCGACCGTAGATCCGGCGCCGTGGACGACCAATGCGTGCTCATCTCGGATTCTTAAGCGAGCGTCTCCCCGACGAGCACCATCGCTAGGATCCGGGGATGGATGTGCTGAGCGACGTGATAGCCGTGATGCGCACCGGTGAGCCGCGGTCGGCGCTGGTCGAATGGTCGGCGCCGTGGGGGCAGCGGTTCCGGACAGTGCCGGGAGCGGCCGGGTTCCAGATCGTCTTGCGGGGGTCCTGCTGGTTCATCCCGGAAGGTGGCGACCCGTTCCCGCTGGCCGCCGGTGACGTGGTGTTCCTTCCCCACGAGAGCCGGCACGGCCTGGCCGACGCTCCGTCCACGCCCTTGGCCGAGCACGCCTGCGATCCGCAGGACGACGTAAGGTTCGAGCGCAGGCACGCCGCCGCTCCGATCGGACGGGCGGGCTCGGGCTCCCCGGCCGCGGTGACGCTCTGCGGGGCCTACGAGCTCGACGCCGCCCGCGTCCACCCGCTGCTCGACGATCTGCCTCCGGTGCTGCATCTGCCCGCTCGGCTGGGACGCCACCCCCGGCTGCGCGCCGCGGTCGAGCTGCTGGGCGCGGAACTCGAGGACCCTCAGCCGGGCACCGGCGCCCTCGTGCCCGCCCTCCTGGACACGCTGCTGCTCTACATCCTCCGGGCATGGTTCGCCGATCAACCGGAGGGCGGCGGGGCCACCGGGTGGGCGGCGGCGCTCGCCGACCCCGCGATCAGTACCGCCCTGGAGGCGCTCCACGGCGATCCCGCGCATCCCTGGACCGTCGCCGGCCTGGGCGCGCACGCGGGACTGTCGCGGGCCGCCTTCTCCCGTCGTTTCACGGCGCTCGTGGGGCGGCCGCCGCTGGCCTACCTGACCTGGTGGCGGTTGACGATCGCGACGCGGCTGCTGCGCGACTCCGACGCCCCTCTGAACGTCGTGGCGGAACAGGTCGGATACGGCTCGGAGTACGCATTCGCCAACGCGTTCAAACGCGAGTTCGGCCTCCCGCCCGGACGCTATCGGCGCGACAGCCGCTCTCCCGGCAGGCCGGAGCCGGCAGACTCCGATCTCGTCCCGCACGCCTGAGGTCGCCCCCAGCCGCGAACGCGTGCGTCCACGCCGCGGACCCGCGCGTTCGCCTCGGCGTCCGCCGCGGCCTTCCTCCAGTCCTCGGCCGTCACTCCGGACGAGACGCGCCGACGGCGTTCGGGGGAGGGCCGAGGATCTCGACGTGGTGGCGTGCCGCCGCGTGCCCGAGCACCGCGGGGTCGAACGGTTCCGGGTCGGGGAGCCGGAGTTCGCGGGCCGGGGCGCCGGCTTCGGCGGCGAACTCCTCGAAGCCGCACGGCGTGGTGATCTGCAGGCAGCGCAGCGGTTCATCGGAGCCGACCACGAACGTGTGGGGCAGGCCGACCGGCAGGAGCACGAAGTCCCCAGGACGTGCGACGAGTTCCTCGCCGTCGCACAGGAAGCGGGCCGTGCCCGACAGGACGTAGAACATCTCGTCCTCTTCCAGGTGGCGGTGCAGCGGCGGGGCGAATCCGGCCGGGTTGAGGAACTCCGCGACGGTGACCCCGCCCCGGGTCTGCGCGCCCGCGGCCTTGACGGTGACGAGGTTGCCGAGGAACCACAGCGCCTGGCCCTCGGCGCTTCCCAGGACGTAGGGACGGTTGACGGGTAACACGGCCGCCTCCATTTGGAGAGACAACGTCTATTGAATAGGACGGTAGTATGCCTCGGCATGGGCGTCAATGACAGCTCGTCCGGCCGCGGGAGGCGCCGGTACGACTCGCCGCTGCGCGACCAGCGGGCCCGGCAGACCCGGCAGGCGATCGTCGCGGCGGCGAACCGGCTCTTCGTCGAGCGCGGCTACGCCGCCGCCTCCCTCGCCGACATCGCCAAGGACGCCGAGGTGGCGCGGCCGACGGCCTTCGCCGCCTTCGGCTCCAAGGCCGCGCTGCTCCGCGAGGTGGTGGACCAGGCGCTCGCGGGCGACGACGAGCCGGTGCCGGTCGCCGAGCGCCCGTGGTTCCGGCCGGTGCTGGAGGGGACGACGCCGGAGGCGGTCGTAAACGCCTACGCCGAGGTCTGCCGCCTCATCGGCGAGCGCGCCGCGGAGATCTTCGAGGTGGCCCGCCGGGCGGCCGACGAGGGGCCCGAACCGGCCGAGCTGTGGGAGACGATGCAGCGCAACCGCCGCCTCGGCGCCGCCATGGTGGTCGACCGCATCGAGTCGCTGGGCCCCGCGTCGCACAACCTCGACCACGAGCGCGCCGTGGACGTCGTGTGGCTGTTCAACGACCCGTCCCACTACCGAGCCCTGGTCACGACACGAGGCTGGAGCCCCCAGGACTACACCGCCTGGCTGTCCAGCCAACTCCGTCACGCCCTGGGCGTCTCGACCGGTTGACCCGCCCGCGCACTTCCGGTGCGCGCGTACCCGGTGCCGGGGCCCGGCGGGGACGCCGCCGCGTTCGTCGCGATCCTCGACCCGTGACGGGCATGCGAGAGGGGCGGCCCCCCCGACCGCCCCTCCGCGTCCTCGAAAGAACGCCCGCCCAGCGGGAGCCATTCCGGGCCCCGGGGCGTTCGAAGAACATGTTAGTCGAATGCGCGTTGCCGAAGAGTTGGAAATGAAAATTCTCGTAAGTGTGGAAGGAAGGTGACCGGGTTCACCCGTCTGTCCGATCGTCGTCCTAGTTGCCCGAATGTGTCGGAGAGGTCGCGTCCGTGAGGCTGTGGGGGGACGGGAAAACAATCACGATCACGTCTCCCTGGAAGGGGTATTCATGCGGGAATCCTCTCCTGACCTTGCGCGTTACCTGCCATCATGTGCCGTTGTCAGGGTGTGGCGGAAGGAGTGCGTGGGCTCTCTTCGGTGAGGCGATTCGCGGGTGCATGAAAGTCGTGTTTGTCGTGATCGTTGGAATGAATAATGCTCTTGATAATGGATTCCGTGAGCTGTTGAGAGCTGGAACGTTTGGTTAGGCTTCCCTATGTTCGAAGAAGGTGCGGGCCCTCGGGCACGATCGGTCACCGAGAGCCCGCGCGCAATTCACGCCAATTTCGCGTTGATCAGCTCGGCCGGCGGGCCGGTGGGGGACGGGGCTTCCGGCCTGCGGGCGGGCCACCAGAAGCGGTGTCCCGCGTCGAGGGCCAGGGCGGGGACGATGACGGAGCGGACGAAGAAGGTGTCCAGCAGCACCCCGAGGGACACCAGGACGCCGATCTGCACCATCATCGTGATCGGCATGACGCCGAGGACGCCGAACGTGGCCGCCAGGACGAGTCCGGCGCTGGAGATGACGCCGCCGGTGACGCCGAGGCCGCGCAGGACGCCCGCGCGGTGCCCCGAGCGGGCGGCCTCCTCCCGGATCCGGGAGACGAGGAACAGGTTGTAGTCCACGCCGAGCGCCACCATGAACAGGAACCCCATGAGAGCGACCTGGATGTCCAGGGCGGGGAAGCCGAACCCGTACCGGAACAGAAGCCAGGCGGCGCCCAGTGCGGCGAAGTAGGACGCGACGACCGTGGCGACCACCAGGAGGGGTGCGACGATTGCGCGGAGCAGCGCCATCAGGATGAGCAGGACGACCCCCAGCACCAGCGGGATCACCACCCGCCGGTCGTGGGACTGCGCGTCGGCGAGGTCGATCAGCCGCGCGGTGCTCGCCCCGAAGTCCGCCTCCGGGATCGCGTCCCGCAACGCGCGGACCGTGCCCTTCGCCGCCTCGCCGTCCGGCGGGTCGGTGAGGACGACGTCGAACTTGGTCAGGCGTCCGTCCGTCGAGCGCTCCGGCGTCCCGACGCGGGCGACCCCGGGGGAGGCGCGGAGGGCGGCGGCCACGGTGTCCGGTTCGTCGGTGACGACCTGGAGCGGGCGTCCCTGGCCGCCGGGGTAGTGCTGCGCCAGCAGCCGTTCCCCGACCGCCGAACCGGGCGTCGTGGTGAGGAAGTGGGCGCGGTCGAGGCCCGTGCTGATGCCGAGGCAGCCCGCCGCGAGGGCGGCGAGCACCGCCAGCCCGCCCACCCAGACCAGCCGGGGGCGTGCGGCGACGCCGGCGCCGATGCGGTCCCACAGGCCGCGTGCGGGCGGGGCGTCGCCGTGGCGGGGGATGCGGGGCCAGAACACCCAGCGGCCGAGGATCACAAGAAGGGCGGGCAGCAGCGACATGACGACGACCAGGCCGCCGAGCACGCCGATGGCGCCGATGGGCCCGAGCGCGTAGTTGAACCCCATGCGCGCGGCGAGCAGGCACAGCAGGCCGAGCGAGACCGTCGCGGCGGACGCGGCGATCGGGGCGGCGGAGCGGCGCAGCGCGGCGGACATCGCGTCGTGGCGGTCGGGATGGCGGCGCAGCTCCTCCCGGTAGCGGGCGAGCAGGAGCAGCGCGTAGTCGGTCGAGATGCCGAACACCAGCGCGTTCAGGATGGTGGCCGTCCCGTCCGCGACGTAGAGGCCGGCGTGCTCGCCGAGGAGGTAGACCACGGCGCCCGTCGTCTGGAGTGCGATCGCCGCGTTCACGATCGGCAGCAGCCACAGGATCGGGCTGCGGTAGGTGAGCAGCAGGGCCAGGGCGACCAGGACGACCGTGGCGATCAGGACGGGTTTGTCGACCTTCTTGAAGGCGTCGCCCACGTCCAGCGCGGATCCGGCGGGGCCTGTCAGCCTGACCTCGAGTCCGGGCGGGGTGCCCCGAGCCGCCTGGTCGCGAAGCTTTCCGGCCTTGTCGGCGAGGGCGCCTTCGCCCCGCAGCGGGACGGTCAGCATCAGTGCCCTGCCGTCGCGGGACGGGACGGGCGCCGCGATCGGGGCGGCCGCGACCGGGGCGAGGGCGCGGCGGTCGGCGTAGGCCTTCGCGCGGTCCGCGCCGGTGACGCCCGACGGCCGGACGTAGACGAGGATGCCCGGTGCGATGTCGCCGTCCGCGAACCGGTCCGCCAGCTCGTCGACCCTCGTGGACTGGGCGCCGCGCGGGAGTTCGGCGGTCGAGTCGGCCTGCACGACGTCCGGCAGCCGGCTCGCCAGCGGCACGGCCACCGCCGTGACCGCGACCCAGAAGGCCAGGACCGCCCATTTCAGCAGGCGCCGTTTGCGTGAGAGCAGCATAAGGTGCTCTCCTTTCGTTCGGGGGTTCGCGTTGCGTGGAAACACGCCGGTCGGCGTGGTGATGCGGGCTTCCGCCCGTCCGGGCCGGCGAGCGGCAACTCGGCGGCCCGGACCTCTCAGACCTCCGGGAACGCCAGGAACCTGGCGTGGAGGGTGCGCGCGTCCGGTGGCGGATCGTCGTCCGCGCGCTTGTAGCGGTAGAGGAGCGCGATGTACTCCTCGAAGAAGGGACGCACCTGCTCCGGCGTCAGCGTGAGGGTGGAGAACGAGAAGAGCAGGGCGTCCGCCCACGGGCCCATCCCGTCGCGTTCCCGCAGGTAGCGGTCCAGCATCTCCATCTCGTTCGCGAACTCCCGGCGGGTCAGCTCCTCCACCGCCTCGCGCATCCCCGGCGACTGCTCGCTGTAGGGGGGCAGCCGCCGGTCGCCGGGCACCGCCCGCCACCAGCGCTCCCGCCCGCGTGCCAGCTCGGGGACCTCCTCCACGAATCCGTGCCTGGCGAGCTGCCGCAGGTGGTAGCTCGTCGCGCCGGTGCTCTCGCCCAGCTCGCGGGCGAGGGTCGTGGACGAGACGGGCCCGCGCCGCATGATCTCGGCGATCCTCCTCCGCAGCGGGTGCGCGAGCAGCCGCACCCGCTGCGGGTCGGTGATCGTCTCCGGGGCCGGCTGTTCCTTCATGCCCGCGACGTTAGATGTTGCAAAGAGTCTTTGCAAGGGCTCTTTGTAAACTTCGCCGGGCAGGAGGCGCCGCCGCGACCTGGGAGGGAGGCGCCGCCTGCCCCCTCGGGTAGCGGCGCGCCACGACCGTTCCTGTCGTGGGGCATGTCCTTGGCTGACGGATGAGGGTGTGGTCAACTTAAATCGTTGGCGATGGGGGAGTGGGAGCGAATGCAGCGTCATGTGGACGAGGTGCCGCCGGGAGCGTCGCTCGCCGAGAAGGTCGAGTGGCTGATCCAGAACCTCTGGCCGGCGGACGCGGAGCCGCCGCGCAACAACGTGGAGACGGCCGCGGCCATCGCGCACGCCACCGGTGAGGACATCTCGTCCACCACCGTGTGGAAGCTGCGCACCGGGCGGCAGGAGAACCCGCAGTTGAAGACCCTGACGGCGCTCGCCACGTTCTTCGGCGTGCCGATCGGCTACTTCGGGTTCGCCGGGGAGTCCGAGCCCATCGGCGAGGACCTCACGCTGAAGGCGCTGCGCCGGGACGTCGAGCAGGGCATCATCCGGCCCGAGGTGCTGCGCGCCCTGGTCGACCTGTCCCCGGAGGCGCGCTGGGTCGTGGACGAGATGATCCTCGCCGCCGCCGAGGCCGACCGCGTGCGCCATGCCTGAGTCCGCGCGGGCTGCGCCGGGCGATGTTTCGGCGGGGAGCTGATCAGGTAGAGGGCGACTAGCACGTCACCCGCACCCCGGAGGGGCAATGTCGTCGTCCGCCGCCGTCCTCTCGGTTCTCGGGCTGGTGGCCGCCCTGGTCGCCGGGGTCTACGCCGTCTCGTTCGCGGCGGCGCCCCGCGGGTTCGAGAGCGGGCCGTTCCTGTCGGGGGCGCGCCCGGCCGAGCACGCGGTGTCGCGGTACCACGTGCGCTGGTACACGGTGTCGATGGTCTTCCTGGCCTTCGACATGGAGATGGTCTTCATGTTCCCGTGGGCGCTCGTCGTCGCGTCGATCGGCGCCAAGGCGGTCGTCGAGATGTTCCTCTTCCTGGCGCTGCTGCTGGTCGGGGTCCTCTACGCGTGGCGGGAGGGGGCGTTCCGGTGGGCCTGAGACGGTCCCTGGGGCTCGGACGGCTCGCCGCGCGGCGCCCGTTCGTCGTCTCGGCCGCGGACGGGACGCGCGACCGGCTCGCGGTCGAGCGCGCGCTGCGCGGACGCCGGTGGCGCCCCGCCCTGTCGCCAGCGGAGACCGGGATGCTCGTGGTGTGCGGGAACCCCGGACCCGCGCTGGCCGAGGCCATCGACGTGGTCTGGCGGGACATGCCCGAGCCGCGCGTGCGCGTCTCTGCGACCGATCTGGAAGGCGTCGCCGGAGGCCCGCGTCCCGCCCTCGACCTGGACGCGGACATGGCCGGCCGGGCCGACGACAGGGACGGCCTGAAGCTGGACGTCCTGCACGTGCCGCTAGGGCCTGTGCTGTCGTACTGGCCGGCAGGGCTGCGCGTCGATCTGACCCTGCAGGGCGACGTCGTCCAGGAAGCCGAGGTCACCGCCGTCGACAGCGGCGGCGGGACGTTCTGGACGCGGGAACGCCAGGCCGCGTCCCGTCTCGACAGCCTGTCCCGGCTGCTGCACGTGGCGGGATGGGAGGCGGCCGGGGAGCGCGCCGCGGTGCTGCGGGACGACGCCCTGACCGGGGCCGCCGACGACGTGCTGGCGCGGCGGTTCGCACCGTTCGCCCGCCAGGTCGGACGGTCGCGCGCGCTGGCGTGGATGACGCGGGGCTTCGTGAAGGAGCGGCTGGACGGCTGGCTCCGCGACGTCGGCGCCGCCCTGGAAGGACGACCCGTCCAGCCGCGCGAGACCTGGGACGAGGCGGCGGCCGTCCTGCCGGTGCTGCTGAGGGGAGCGGAACTGGCCGCGGCCCGGTTGGCCGTCGCGAGCCTGGATCCCGATCTCGGGGCGGTCGCCGATGGTTGAGGTGCTGGTCCTCGGCGTCCTCGCGGTCGCGGCGGCGTCGTTCGGCGGCGCGCTCGCCGGACGTCCGGCCGAGCCGTTCCGCGAGGCCGCGCGGCTGCTGACGGTGCAGCGGCGCGTCACGGCCAGGGCGGACGTGCTGCTCACCAGGATCGGCGCGGTGTCGCTGCCGGTGGCGGCGGCCCTGGCGGCGCTGGTGGTGCCGTTCGGCGACCGCGTCGCGGCCGGGACGCGGATCGGCGTCGTCTGGTTCAACGCGATGGAGGTCGTCGCGTGGGGGTCGGTGTGGCTCGCGGGCTGGGGCGTCAACTCGGCGTTCGGGCTGGTGGGCGGGTACCGGTTCCTCGCGCAGGGGCTCGCCTACGAGCTGCCGCACATGTTCGCGCTCATCACCGCCGCGCTCGCCGCGCACTCGCTCGACCTGCGCGCCATCGGCCACGCGCAGGAGGGGCTGTGGTTCGCGGTCTGGATGCCGGTCGCGTTCGCCGTCTACCTGGTCTCGGCGGCGGCGATGGCGTTCTGGGGGCCGTTCGACCATCCCCTCGGCGCCGACGTGGCCGGGGGCGTCCTGGCCGAACTGTCCGGTCCCGACCGGCTCGTCTTCCTGGCGGGACGCTACGGGCTGCTGGCGGCGGCCTCGGCCGTCGCCGTCCCGCTGTTCCTCGGCGGCGGCTCGGGGCCGCTGCTGCCGGCGTGGCTGTGGTCGCTGGTGAAGGCGTGCGCCGTCCTGGCGCTGCTGGTCTGGACGCGGCGGCGCATCCCGGTGCTGCGCATGGACCGCGCCATGACCGCGGCGTGGGCGGTCCTGATCCCGGCCTCGGTCCTGCAGATGCTCGTCGTCGCGATCGTCGTGGTGTGAGGGGGACCGTGGAGGCCGTCGCGTTCTGGGTGCTGGCCGTCGCCGCCGTCGGCGCGGGCGTCGCCGTGTTCGCCGTCGACTCGATGGCGCGGGCGACGTTCGCGCTCCTGGCCTCGTTCCTGTGCGTCGGCGGCGAGCTGCTGCTGATCGACCTGCACTACCTCGGCGTCCTGATCGTCCTCATGATGATCATGGAGATGCTGGTGATGGCCGTCTTCATGGTCATGTACATGATGAACCCGGCCGGGCTGATGCCGATGACGATGCTGCACAACCGGCGGGGCGCGTTCGCCATCTCCGGCGCCGCCTTCGCCGCGCTGGCCGCCGGGGTGTTCGCCGTCCCGTGGCCCGAGCGCGCGGGGCGCCCGCCGCGCGACCCCACGGTGGCGCTCGGCGAGGCGATCATGGGACCGAAGATGCTGGTCATGATGGTGATCGGCGCCGCCATCCTGGCCACCATGATCGCGACGGTGGTGCTGGCCGCGCACCGGGGCCGCTACGACGGGGGCCGCGACGGCGGGGAGGGGGCGCGATGACGCTGGAGGCGTTCCTGCTGCTCGCCTCCGCGCTGTTCTGCGTGGGGCTCTTCGGGGCGCTGTCGCAGCAGTCGATCGTGATGCTGATGATGGGCCTCGAACTCATGATCAACGGGATCGTGGTCGCCGCGGCGGCGTTCTGGTTCTGGGTGTCGCCCGGCGCGGCGGACGGGCAGGTGCTGGTCCTCGTCGCGATCACGGTGATGGCGCTGGAGATGGCGATGGGGTTCGCCGTCGTCACCGCCCTGTTCCGGGCCCGCGACGTGGACGTGACCGACGACGCGGGGGACCTCAGGGGATGAGCGGATCGCGCGGGGCCGTCCGCTCGCGGGGAGCGCGCGGATGACGTTCCTGCCCGGCTGGCCGGGCGGGCTCGCGGTGGACGGGCTGTCCGCCGTCCTGCTCGTGACGCTCGCGGCCGTCCTGGCGGCGGTCCTCGTCTTCGCGGCGGGGGAGGGGCGCGGCGCCCGCTTCTTCGGCCTGATGCTGCTGTTCGCCGCGGCGATGGCCGTCACGGTGACGGCGACCGACCTGGTCCTGCTGCTGATGGGCTGGGAGGTCATGGGCGCGATGTCGTACGCGCTCATCGGGTACGAGTGGTGGGACGAGCGACGGGTCAGGTCGGCGGGCGTCGCGTTCCTGATGACCCGGGCCGCCGACATGGGCCTCTACGCGGCGGCCGGGTTCGCGATCGCCGGGGCCCACTCCCTCCGGCTCGACGACCTCGCAGCGTCCGGCGCCCCCTGGCGGGACCTCGTCGCGGCCGGACTGGTGGTGTCGGCGCTCGGGAAGTCGGCGCAACTCCCGTTCTCCTTCTGGCTGTCGCGCGCCATGGACGGCCCGAGCCCGGTGTCGGCGCTCCTGCACTCGGCCACGATGGTCGCCGCAGGCGCCTACCTGCTGATACGCGTGCATCCGCTGCTGGCCGCGACCGGCTGGGCCGCCACGCTGGTGACCTGGGCCGGGGCCGTGACCGCCCTGGTCCTGGGCGCCGTCGCGCTCGCGCAGCGCGACCTCAAGCAGCTCCTCGCCGCGTCCACATGCGCGCAGATCGGCTTCATGGTGCTCGGAGCCGGTGCCGGCGCGCTCAGCGGCGGCACGGCGCACCTCGTCGCGCACGCGGCGGTGAAGAGCCTCCTGTTCCTCTGCGCGGGCGTGTGGCTGGGCGTGCTCGGGACGCAGCGGTTGGACGCGTTGCAGGGCGCGGCACGGCGGCATCGGACGGTCGGCGCGGCGTTCGGAGCGGGCGCGCTCGCGCTGGCCGGCGTCCCGCCGCTGTCGCTGTGGGTCACCAAGGACGAGATCCTCGCGGGCTCCGGCGGCTCGCCGGCCCTTCTCGCGGTGGGGCTCGCGGCGGCGGTCCTGTCGGCGGCGTATGCCGCGAAGGCCCTGCTCGCCGCGTTCCGTCTGGTGGCCGGAGACGGGGCGGTCCGGGTGCCGTTCGCGCAGCGGGCGCCGCTGGTCCCGCTCGCCGTCGCGGCGGCCTCGCTCGGGGCGCTCGGCCTGCCCCCGGTCGCGGACGCCTGGCGGCGGCTGCTCGGCATGCCGGACGAGAGCGGCCCCGGACCCTGGTCGTTCGCCCTCTCCGGTGTTCTGGCGGTGCTCACGGTGGGCGCGGTCGTGGCCGTCCGGCGGATCCCGGAGCCGGCGTGGGCGCTGCACTGGCTCTGGCTGGAGGACGCCGTCTCGGTCCTGGTGGTCCGTCCGTCGTTCGCCGCGGCCCGGGCCCTCGCACGATTCGACGACCGGGTCGTCGACGGCGCGGTCCGGGGCGTCGCGCGCGGCGTCCAGGCGACCGCCGGGCTGGCCGGGCGCCGCGTCGAGTTCCGGGTGGACGGCCTCGTCAACGCGGTCGGGCGCGCGGCGCGCGGGCTCGGCGCCCTGGCGCGGCGCCCGCAGACCGGGCAGGTCCACATGTACTACGCGCAGGCCGCCGTGGTGCTCGCGGTGCTCGTCGTCGTCGCCGTGCTGGCCGGGTGAGCCGATGCTGAACCTGGTGGTCTTCCTCCCGCTGGCGGTGGCGCTCGCGCTGCCCGCCGTCCCACGCCGCGCGGTCCCCTGGACGTGGATCGGCGTCAGCGTCCTGGACCTCGCGCTCGTCATCGGGATGTGGGCCGCGCACGGCACCCGCGGCGGGATCGCCTACGAGACCGACGTCCGGTGGATCCCGTCCGTCCGGGCCGGCTACCACGTCGGCGTGGACGGCCTGTCGCTGCCGCTGCTGGCCCTGACCGCCGTGCTGTTCGCCGCGTGCGCGGTGTACTCGCTGCGGCAGACCCACCGGGTGCGGGCCTTCGCGATCCTGTTCCTCTTCCTGGAGACCGTGTGCCTGGGCCTTTTCGCGGCCCTCGACCTGCTGCTGTTCTTCGTCTTCTTCGACCTGTCGATCGTCGGCATGTACTTCGTGATCCTGCTGTGGGGGCACGGCGACCGGACGCGGTCGGCGCTGGTGTTCTTCCTCTACACGTTCCTCGGATCGCTCGTCCTGCTGCTCGGGTTCATCGGCCTCTACCTGGGCGCCGACCCGCACACGTTCGACATGGTCGAACTGACCCGGAACCCGCCGCGGAGCGGCGGCCTGGCGGCGCTGACGCTCCTCGCCGTCGGGATCGGCCTCGGCGTCAAGACACCCGTCGTGCCCTTCCACACCTGGCTGCCGCCCGCCCACACCGACGCGCCCGCCGCGGGGTCGGCGATCCTCGCCGGCGTGATGCTGAAGATGGGCGTCTACGGGCTCGTCCGGATCGCGATGCCGATGCTGCCGGACGCCTGGCGGCGCTACGCCCTGGTCTTCCTGATCGTCGGGCTGGTCGGCGTCCTGTACGGGGCGCTGGTCGCACTGGCGCAGGACGACCTCAAGCGGCTCGTCGCCTACACGTCGGTCAACCACATGGGGTACATCGTCCTCGCACTGGGCGCGGCCGGATACGCCGCCGGCGACGCCGACGCGCGGCGGCTCGCCGTCACCGGCGCGGTCACGCAGATGGTCAGCCACGGCCTCATCACCGGCGCGCTGTTCCTGCTGTGCGGCGTCCTGTACGACCGGGCGGGCAGCTACGACCTCGGGCGGTTCGGCGGCATCGCGCGCGGCGCGCCCGTCTTCGCCGCGCTGACCGCGGTGGCCGCGTTCGCCTCGCTCGGGCTGCCGGGCCTGTCCGGGTTCGTCGCCGAGTTCCAGATCTTCGCCGGGACGATCGGGAGCGGCACGGCGGCGACGGCGGTCACCGGCGCCCTGGCCGTCCTCGGCATCCTCGTCACGGCGGCGCTGTTCCTGCGCGTCCTGCACCGCGCCGTGCTCGGCCCGCCCGGCGAGCTGAGCCCGCTCGTCACCGACGTGCGGCGCCCCGAACTGGCCGCGCTCGTCCCGCTGCTGGCGCTGTCGCTGGTGATCGGCGTCGCGCCGCGCTTCCTGCTCGACACGATCGAACCGCTGTCGGCCGCCGTCGTCGCGCTGGTGGGCCGCTGATGAACGAGAACCCCGCCGACCTCGCCCCCGAACTGTGCGTGCTGGCCGCCGCCGTGGCCGGGCTGATGGCGGGGATGTTCCTGCCCCGTGCGCGCCAGTGGCCGGTCCCGGTGGTCTGCTCGGCCGGGCTCGTCGCCGGCCTGGCCTTCGCGGGGGCCGCGGCGGCCCGTCCCGGCCTCATGGCGTTCGACTCCTTCTCCGTCGACGCGATCACGCACGTCACCCGGATCACCGTGCTCGGCTCGACGCTCGCCGTGGTCCTGCTCGCGGCCGGGCGGGTCCGCGGCCATCCGAGGGAGAGCGAGCACCACGTCCTGATCCTGCTCTCCGCACTCGGGACGATCATGCTCGGCGCCTCGTCCGACCTGCTCGTCCTCGTCGCCGCGTACCTGCTGGCGAGCATCCCCGCCTACGCGCTCGCCGGGTTCGGCAAGGACGCGCCCGGGACCGAGGCCGCGCTGAAGTACTACCTGATGGGAGCGCTGCTGGGCGTGCTCATGCTCGGCGGCGTGACGCTGCTGTCCGGCGTCGGGCGCGGCACCGCCTACCCGGTGCTGCGGACCGGGCTCGCCGGCGCGCCCCCGGCGGCGGTCGCGGCGGGCCTCGTCGCGCTCCTCGCCGGGCTCCTGTTCAAGGCGGGCGCCGTCCCGGGCCACTACTGGGTGCCGGACGTGACCGAGGGCGCCCCGCCCGCCGTCGCCGCGTACGTCACCACCGTCCCCAAGGTCGGCGCGTTCGCCGCCCTCTACCGCTTCGGCGCCGAGACCTCCCCGGACGGCTGGGCCGCCCTCCTCGCCGTGGTCGCGGCGGCGACGATGACGCTCGGCAACCTCGCCGCGTTCGGGCAGGACAACGTCCGGCGCCTGCTGGCGTACTCGACCGTGAGCCAGGCGGGCTACCTGCTCGTCCCGGTCGCGATGGCGGGACGGACCGATCTGGCCCGTCCCGCGCTGCTGTACTTCGTGGCCGCCTACGCGGTGACGAACCTCGGCGCCTTCGCGGTCGTGGTCGCCGCCGGCCGCGACGACCTGGCCGGATACACCGGGCTGCTGCGCGCCTCGCCGCTGCTCGGCCTGTCCCTCGTCGTCTGCCTGCTCGGCTTCGTCGGGACGCCGCCGACCGCCGTGTTCGTCGGGAAGGTCCTGATGTTCGGCGCGGCGCTGGACGGCGGTCACGCGTGGCTCGCGGCGGTCGCCGCCGTGAACACGGTCGCCAGCGTCTTCTACTACCTGCGCTGGATCGTCCCGCTGTTCCGGCGGCCGTCCCGCCCGCCGCCCCGGGCGCGCGGCGCCACCGCGCTCGCCGCTGCCGCCGCCCTGCTGTCCCTGGCCCTCGGCATCGCCGCCGGCGCCGCCCTCGCCGTCTAGGGGGCGTAGCGGTGGGCGAGGGTGCGGAACGCGAGCTTCGGCTCGAAGTGGCCGGTCTTCTCGTAGCCGAGTCCCGTCTCGGGCGGGAGCACCTTGACCAGGGAGAACCCGGCCATGTCGAGGTCCCTGGCGGGATCGGGAGAGTACGGGCCGTCGGGCTCGATGAAGTCGTAGACGAACGCGCCGTACACGCCCTCGGCCTCGTAGACGTCCAGGAGCTCTGAGATGTAGCGGGCCTGGGTCCGCTCGTCGCGGACGTAGCCCGGCGGGATGACGGGCGGGTCCTGCGACCAGTCGACGATGTCGAACCCGTCGCCGCCGCGCCTGTCCGCGCCCCGGTAGGTGCAGCATCCGAACTCGGTGATGACGACGGGCTTGCCGAACCGGTGCAGGGCCCGGACGTCCTGGACGTAGGTCGCCTCGTTCGTCTCGTCCCGGTACAGGTCGACGCCCACGACGTCGAAGCCGCGCCAGGCGACCTCCTCCCAGACGCCGGAGGTGTAGGTGAGGCGGCCGCCGAACAGCGGCCGGACGGTCCTGAGCGCCCGGCCGAGGAACGCGTTCAGCCGCTCGTTGTAGCCCTCGCCCGCCGGGGTCCCGAGGTTGGCGGCCCGCTCCCGCCAGTCCTTACCGGGCACCAGCCCCTCCATGAAGATCGTCAGCTCGCAGCCCACCGAGATGCCGACGCCGGCGTGGACGCGGCGGAGCCCCTCGGCCGCCTTGGCGACGCCGGTGAGGAACTTCAGCGTCGCCCGCGCGTCCCTGTCGAACTGCCGGGCCTCGAACCACACGAACATGCCCTCCTCCGCCGCGCAGCGGGCCGCGAGCATGAGGCGTCCCAGGTTCGAGCCGAGCAGGATGATCGCGTTGCAGTGCAGGTCGCGGCGGATCGCCCGGATCTCGCGCCGCACGTACGCGGGCTTCCACACCTCGCGCTCGGTGTCGTAGTTGACGCCGTGCTGCGGCAGCGGCCGCCTCCGGGCCGGCGCGGCCTGCGCGGTGCCGGTCGTCGGGGCAGAGGCGATCACCGCCGCCCCGGACACGGCGGCCGCCGCCGTCCCGGCGAGCACGGTCCTGCGGCTGATCTTCGCCGAAGGTCTCCGCTGTGCCGTCGGTCCCTGGTGTGACACGTCTGCTCCTCGCTGGTCGAGCCGCCCGCCACCGAGCCTTCCGGGGTCGGGCACGCCCGGGCAGCGGCCACCGGACCAGGCCCCGGCGACCAAAGTCGCCGGGGGCCGGGTCCGAAGGTCGATCAGGGGAGCAGGCCGTGCCGCTCGGCGAGGTCGAGGGCGGCCTGCGCGGCCGGCGCGAGCAGGTGCCGGTCGCCGCGCCCCACGTAGACGTACTCGTCCACCTCGCCGGCCGCCGCCATCGCGCCCCGGTACGCGGCGGTGAAGCAGGCCATGCGGACGTGGGCGAAGTCGGGCTGGTCGTGGGCGGGGGCCCGGATCACGCCCAGTTCCCGGAAGGACGCCCGGTCGAGCTCCAGATCCA
This sequence comes from Actinomadura verrucosospora, assembly GCF_039540335.1. Lineage (NCBI taxonomy): Bacteria > Bacillati > Actinomycetota > Actinomycetes > Streptosporangiales > Thermomonosporaceae > Actinomadura > Actinomadura verrucosospora. The sequence goes on from NZ_BAABEV010000007.1 coordinate 89,529, forward strand.
GCTCTTCGCGGACCTCCCGGGACAGGGCCGACCAGTCGTCCTCGCCCGGCTCCCGTTTCCCTCCGGGCAGGTACAGCAGGTCGCGGCCCCGGGACCGGACGGCGAGCATCCGGCCGTCCGACACCTGGATCCACGCGACGACGTCGAGATCTTCCACGGCGGTCATTCTCCTCCAGGCCGCGCGGCGGCGCGCGGGGAGGCGGCGCCGTGCGGGCAGCAGCGGGCCGTATGCTCCGGGAGTGCGTGCCGAAGCCCTCGATCCCGTCCTGCTGCGGACCTTCGTCGCCGTCGCCGACCTGGGCTCCTTCACCGCCGCCGCGGCCGCGGAGGGCTACACGCAGTCGGCCGTCTCGCGGCAGATCGCGGCGCTGGAGGACGTCTGCGGAGTGGAGCTGTTCGCGCGCGGCGCCCGGGGCGTGCGGCCGACGCCCGCCGGGGAGTACCTCCTCCCGCACGCGCGCGCCCTCCTCGACCGGCTCGCCGACACGGCCCGCGCCCTCGACGGGCTGCGCCGGCTCGACACCGGGACCCTGCGGCTCGGCGCGTTCCCCACCGCCAACGCCGTGCTCGTCCCCCGCGCGCTCGCCCGGTTCCGGGCCCGGCACCCGGGCGTCCGGCCGCTGCTGCGCGAGGGCACCACCGAGCGCCTGCTGCCGATGCTGGAGGCGGGGGATCTCGACATGGCCCTGGTCAGCACCCACAAGGTCCCCTCGATCGCCGCCGACGACCTGGTGACCCTGCTGGACGACGCGCTGCTCGTCGCGCTGCCGTCCGGCCACCGGCTCGCCGCGCGCGAACGCGTCCCGCTCGCGGAACTGGCCGACGAGCCGTGGATCGTCGCCGACGACCCGGAGGCGATCGCGGCGCTGCGCGCCCGGTGCGAGGCGGCCGGGTTCGTGCCGCAGACGCCGCTGCGGGTCGCCGAGTGGATCTCCAAGCTGGGGCTGGTCGCCGAGGGGTTCGGCGTCACGCTCGTCCCGGCCGTGGCCGCCTCCGCCCTGGCGCGGGACGGCGTCGTGCTCCGCGCCGTGACGTCCGGCCGCCCCCGCCGCGCCGTCTACGCGGCGGTGGGGCGGCACGCGCGCCGGTCCCCGGCCGTCACCGCCTTCCTCGCGGACCTGCGGGACGTGGCCGCGGAGCTGCGGTCCGAGGGCGGGCCCGGAATCTCGCGGGGCGCGGCGGGGAGGCCCCGGACCTAGGGGACGACCGCGACGATCTCCACCTCCAGCAGGGCGTCGGGGTGGAAGAGACGGGACACCTCGACGGTCGTGCTGGTGGGCGGCGGGCCGGTGAAGTACCGCCGGCGGACGTCGCCGTACTCCCGCAGCCGGTCCAGGTCGGTGACGAACGTCCGGATGTTGACCACGTCGCCGAAGCCCGCCCCGTGGGCGGCGAGGATCCGCTCCAGCAGCGACATGATCACCTCCGACTGGCGGGTCATGTCGCCGGGCTTGTCGATCTCGCCGTCCGCGCCGAGCGCGATCTGCCCCGACACGTACAGCATCGGGCCCTGCGTCACGTACGCGGTGTGGGAGTAGGCCGGGTTCGGCGGGGCCGGGACGGTCTCGGGGTTGGCGAGCGTCACGCGCATGGGCGGAGTCCTCCTGATGTGGTCGGTGAGAGCGACGAGGTCGTGACCGCCGAGCCCGGCGGCGAGCGCGGCGTCCGTCCGGGCGCGGACGGTGGGCAGGACGCCCGCGGGCGGGGAGCCGTCGAGGGCGAGGCCGAGGTCCTTGGCCGCCAACGCGAGCGTGAAGCGCGGCGAGTCGCCGTCGGCGTGCTCCTTGAGGCGGCGGGCCTGGGGGCTGGTGCGCGCCAGCGCGTCCAGGGCGAGGCCCGGGTCGACGCCGAGCCGGTCGGCCAGGGCCAGCACCTCGCCGAGTACGGCGAAGTTCCCGACGAGCGCGCTGTTGACCACCAGCTTGAGCGCGGCCCCCGAGCCGGGCGGGCCGACGTGCCGCACGTCCCCGAGGGCGGCGAGGACGCCGGCGCAGCGGGCGAGGTCCTCCGGCCCGGCGCCCGCGAGGATCACGAGCTCGCCCGCCTCCGCCTGCGGGACGCTGCCGGAGACCGGCGCGTCGACGTACCCGATCCCCTCCGGGAGCCGGCTCCGGACGCGGTGGACGGCGTCCGGGCCGATCGTCGACATGTCGGCGATCACGGCGCCGGGCGGCAGGGCCGGGGCGGCGCCGTCCGGGCCGAACAGCACGTCGTCGACGGCGGCCGCGTCGGTGAGCATCGTGACGACCAGCTCGCGGTCCCGCGCCGCCTCGGCGGGCGTGCCGCGGACGGCGGCGCCCGCCTCCGCGAGCGGGGCGGCCCGGGAGGGCGTGCGGTTCCAGACGGTCAGGTCGTGCCCGGCGGCGATGAGGCGCCGGGCCATCGGGACGCCCATGCGTCCCAGTCCGAGAAAGGCGATTCGTGTCATGGCGCGTCCGACGTTAGACGTCGCGCACTCATGTCACCAGCGAAGACTTCGCACGCCAGTCATGCGCGACGCGCATGGCTCGCTGGGACGCGCCTCAGAAGGCGAAGGCGGCGGCGACGCCCGCCAGCAGGATGGCCAGACCGGTCGTGATCAGGATCGAGACCGGGTCGGCCGCGCCCGCCCCGGTGGGCAGGGCGCGCCGGGCGTGGAAGCTCCTGCGGGTGCGGCGCAGCATGAGCGCGGCCCCGCCGCACACGACCGACGCGGCGAGGATGGTGCCCGGGGCCGAGGGGGCCAGGCGCACGCACAGCAGGCCCGCGCCGATCAGGGCCAGGGTGGTGCGGGACCAGGCCAGCGCCGTCCGCTCCGGCTGCGCGCCGGGGTCCCGGAGCCTCACCGGGTGATCAGCAGCGCGATCAGCAGGACGATCGCGGCGCCCGCCAGCCCGTAGGAGATGACCGGGGCCAGCGCGGGCGGCGGCAGCGTCTCGGCGCGCCGCAGCGCGCGCTCGGTGCGCAGCCACCGGCGGAACGCCAGCGCCGCGACCAGGGCGCCGCCCGCGGCAAAGCCGACCGCGAGCACCTGCCGCAGCGGCGAATCGATCAGGTCGCCCGCCAGGGCGAGGCCGATGCCGCCCGCGATCAGTGCCAGAGCCGTGCGGATCCAGGCCAGGAACGTGCGCTCGTTGGCCATGGTGAAGCGCGGATCGGGGTCGTCGCCCTCGGCGAGCAGGCGGTCGGTCCACCTGCCGCCGGAGGAGGAGCCCGGAGGCGTCGTCGCGGTCATCGCCTTTCATATTAGGCGAAGAAAGTGAAAGCCCTAAAACGGGGGCGTGAATGGCAATTCCGACCGTCTATCCCGGAAAAGCCTGGTGGGACCGGGTCAGGGCGGCGGAGCGGGGTCCGGCCGGGGGGAGGCGCGCGGGGCGGGCACGGTGCGGCCGAAGCGGCGCGCCGAGGCGTCCTCCTGGGCCAGCCGGTGCAGGGACGCGAGGACCTGTTCGTAGAGGACGGTCGACACCAGCAGCGAATGGACGGTCCGGGCCCGCGGGGCGCCCTCCGCGACCCGTCCGATCTCGTGCTCGGCGACCTCGGCGGCGGCCTTCACGTAGGGGCGCAGGTCCTTGAGGGTGATCGGGAAGCCGAGGCGGCGCAGCGCCACGAACGCGTGCGCCAGCAGGTCGCGGGCGGGGGCGCGGTCGCCGACCTGCCAGCCGAGCTCGCGGACGATGGCGTCGACGTCCTCGCGGGCGGCCCGCCAGTGCGGGTCGTGCGGCGCGGCGGCGTGCGGGCCGACGGCGTGCTGGGCGGTGGCGAACAGCTCGTGCATGCCGACCCGGTCGTCCTCGACGGCCTCGATGACCTCCTGGATCGCCGAGATCGGCATGTCGCCCACCTCGCGCAGCGCGCTGATCAGCCGGAGCCGCTCCAGATGCCGCCCGTCGTACTCCGAGCGCGTGGCGCTGACCGTCGAGCCCTTCGGCAGCAGGCCCTCCCGGATGTAGAACTTGATCGTCTGGACCGTCAGCCCGCTGCGGTCGCTGAGCTCGGAGATCTGCACGTTGCACCCCCTTTACCGAAGGCAACGGTAGCGAGGTCGGGGGCGCGGAGACCGGCACACTCCCAGGTCCGTCCGGCTTGTGGCGGTTCGCCCCACGGCCGGATCAGGACGCGGTGCGGCGCATGCCTTCGGAGATCTTCTCGGCGGCGGCGGCGACGGGCGCGGCGTGCAGGCGCCCGGGGGAGCGGGTGAGGCGTTCGAGGGGACCGGACACCGAGACGGCCGCGATCACCCGTCCGGCGGCGCCGCGGATGGGGGCCGAGACGGAGCCGACGCCCTGCTCCCGCTCGCCGACGCTCTGCGCCCACCCCCGGCGCCGCACGGACGCCAGCGTCGTGGCCTCGAACTTGGCGCCGCGCAGCCCGCGGTGCAGCCGGTCGGGCTCCTCCCACGCGAGCAGGATCTGCGCGGCGGACCCCGCCGTCATCGGCAGCGCGGCGCCGACCGGGATGGTGTCGCGCAGGCCGCTGGTGCGCTCGGCGGCGGCCACGCAGACCCGCACGTCCCCCTGGCGGCGGAACAGCGACGCGCTCTCGCCGGTGTGGTCGCGCAGCTGGGCCAGGATGGGCTGCGCGATCGCGAGCAGGCGGTCCTCGCCCGCGGCGACCGCGAGCTCCGCCAGCCGCGGCCCGAGGATGAAGCGCCCCTGCGCGTCGCGGTGGACGAGGCGGTGGTGCTCCAGCGCGACGGCCAGCCGGTGGGCGGTGGGGCGGGCCAGCCCCGTCGTCTGGACGAGCTGGGCGAGCGAGGCCGGACCGGCCTCCAGCGCGTTCATCACGAGCACCGCTTTGTCAAGTACGCCGACTCCGCTAGAGTTGTCCATGCATTGATATTGCCGTCTCGTAATTTGAGATGCAAATCGAGGTGGCCGGGACCGCCCGAGCGACCGGGCCGGCGGCGCGCCGCCGGCCGGCACGACGACCAGCACAGCCGACGATCAGCACAGGTGAGGTGGAGTGATGGGCCGAACACTGGCCGAGAAGGTGTACGACGCGCACGTCGTACGGCACGCCGAGGGCGAGCCCGACCTCCTCTACATCGACCTGCACCTGGTCCACGAGGTCACGAGCCCGCAGGCGTTCGACGGGCTGCGGATGGCGGGCCGCCAGGTCCGCCGCCCGGACCTGACGATCGCCACCGAGGACCACAACGTCCCGACCACGGACCTGCTCAAGCCGATCGCCGACCCGGTGTCGCGCACCCAGGTCGAGACGCTGCGCAAGAACTGCTCCGACTTCGGGATCCGGCTCCACCCGATGGGCGACGAGGGCCAGGGCATCGTGCACGTCATCGGCCCGCAGCTGGGCCTGACCCAGCCGGGGATGACCGTCGTGTGCGGCGACTCGCACACCTCCACCCACGGCGCGTTCGGCGCCCTCGCCTTCGGGATCGGCACCAGCGAGGTCGAGCACGTCCTCGCCACGCAGACGCTGCCGCAGATCCGCCCGAAGACGATGGCCGTCACGGTCGAGGGCGCGCTGCCCGAGGGCGTGACCGCCAAGGACCTGATCCTCGCGATCATCGCACGGATCGGCACCGGCGGCGGTCAGGGCCACATCGTAGAGTACCGGGGCGAGGCCGTCCGGTCGCTGTCGATGGAGGGCCGCATGACGGTCTGCAACATGTCCATCGAGGCCGGCGCCCGCGCCGGGATGATCGCCCCGGACGAGACGACCTTCGCCTACCTCAAGGACCGCCCGCACGCCCCGCGGGGCGAGGACTGGGACCGCGCCGTCGAGTACTGGACGTCCCTGCGCACCGACGACGACGCGGTCTTCGACCGGGAGGTCGTGATCGACGCCGCCGAGCTGACCCCGTTCGTCACGTGGGGGACGAACCCGGGCCAGGGCCTGCCGCTCGGCGAGTCCGTGCCCGACCCCGCGTCTTTCGACGACCCCGTCCAGCGCCAGTCCGCCGAGCGCGCCCTGGAGTACATGGGCCTGACCGCCGGGACGCCGCTGCGCGACATCGCGGTCGACACCGTCTTCGTCGGCTCCTGCACCAACGGCCGGATCGAGGACCTGCGCGCCGTCGCGGGCGTGCTGGAGGGACGCAAGGTCGCCGACGGCGTCCGGATGCTGGTCGTCCCCGGCTCCATGAAGGTCAAGAAGCAGGCCGAGGAGGAGGGGCTGGACGCCGTCATCTCGGCCTCCGGCGCCGAGTGGCGCGAGGCCGGCTGCTCGATGTGCCTGGCGATGAACCCCGACAAGCTCGCGCCCGGCGAGCGCAGCGCCTCCACGTCCAACCGCAACTTCGAGGGCCGGCAGGGACCGGGCGGCCGCACCCACCTGGTGTCGCCCGCCGTCGCCGCCGCCACCGCCGTGACCGGGCATCTGGCCGCCCCCGCTGACCTCGGCGCAGCCGCCGGGGGGTCTGGGGGGTCGTCCCCCCAGAATGACGCCGACCTCTAAGGAAGCACGATGGAAGCGTTCACCACCTACACCGGGCGCGCGGTGCCGCTGCGCCGCAGCAACGTCGACACCGACCAGATCATCCCGGCCGTCTGGCTCAAGCAGGTCAGCCGCACCGGATTCGACAAGGGCCTGTTCTCGGCCTGGCGCGAGGACCCGGACTTCGTCCTGAACCAGCCGCGGTACCAGGGCGCGGGCATCCTGGTCGCCGGGCCCGACTTCGGCACCGGCTCGTCCCGGGAGCACGCCGTCTGGGCGCTGCAGCAGTACGGCTTCCGCGTCGTGATCGCGTCGCGCTTCGGCGACATCTTCCGCAACAACTCCACGAAGATGGGCCTGCTGCCGGTCGTCCTCACGGGCGAGCAGGTCGAGGCGCTGCAGAGCGCGGTCGAGAAGGACCCCGCCCTGGAGATCACCGTCGACCTGGGCGAGCGCGAGGTCCGCTGGGGCGCCGAGACCGCGACGTTCGAGATCGACGACTACACCCGCTGGCGGCTGATGGAGGGCCTGGACGACATCGGCCTCACGCTGCGCCACGCCGACGCCATCGCCGAGTTCGAGGCGGCCCGCACCGCCCTGCTCCCCACCACGGTGTAGCCCGTCCGAGATCCGCGACACGCCGCCCGTGGCGCCAGATACCTGGAAGTATCCGGCGTCACGGGCGCGCCCGAACGTACCCCGGGCGAGACGGTCGGCGCGGACGCGGGGAGAATCTCCCTGGTGTGCAACGACCGCCGACCGTTGGGGGACTCCAAGTGAGCACGGCCCCGTGGACCGGGCCAGAGTGGGACGATCCGACGTTGACGCAGCTCGCACGACAGTTGCGTGACGCTCATCGCGCCGTGGCACCGCTCCCGCCACAGGACCGGCAGCGGCTCATCCGGCACCTTCTGGCGATCACCGATCTGGCGAAACGGGACGCCGAACTGGCCGCCCGCAGGCTGGACGCGTTCCTCGCCGATTTCCAAGAGGGGCCCGACGTCGGTTAGCGTGCGCAGTGGCCGGATCCGGTCCGGTCACCGGGCGAGACGGGGGCGAGACCGACAAAAACGCCAGCGACACGCCATCGTTTGCGTGAAGGTGATTGTGTCCATGGTGAGGGTCCCTTAGTTTCGTTCGGGCAAGGGGGGAACTAGAGGAGTAACCCATGAACAAGCGTGAGCTGGTCGACGCCATCTCTGACCGGCTGGGCAGCAAGAAGGCCGCAGCCGAGGCGGTCGACGCCATCCTGGAGGCGATCCAGAACGCGGTCGCCAAGGGCGACAAGGTCGCGATCACCGGGTTCGGTTCGTTCGAGAAGGCCGACCGGCCTGCCCGCACGGCCCGCAACCCCGCAACGGGCAAGACCATCGAGGTTCCCGCGACGTCCGTGCCGAAGTTCAAGGCGGGCGCCGACTTCAAGAACCTGGTGGCCGGCAAGAAGTAGTGCCTCACCGCGTCAGCGCCCGGGACCGCATGGTTCCGGGCGCTGCCGCGTTTCCGGGCTCGTCCGGCCGCGCTCCTCCGGGACGTGCTCGTCCGGGACCGCCCGCTCAGGCGGGCGGTGCGGGAAGCGGGAAGGTCGACAGCGTCACCACCGAGATCCGCTCGCCGTCCAGCGCGAGGTTCACCCGCTGGCCGAAGCGCAGCAGCCGCAGGCCGCCCGCCGCGAACGCCTCGGCGTCGAAGGGCAGTTCCGTCCCGTCGTCGAGGAGCACGCTCCCCGAGCGGGTCCGCGCGTCGAACGCCTTCACCGTCCCCTGCATGCCCCCGACTCTAGGCCAACGAGGGCAGCCGGGAGGCGACGGCCGTGGTGCGGGGACCGGCGCCGAGCGCGAGCGCCGCGCGGAGGTCGTCCGGGGTGTCGACGTCGCGGCGTACGCTGTCGGTGCCGGGCAGGAGGATCTCCCGGGCGCCGCGGGCGCGGTGGGCGGTCCGCGAGCCGCCGCCGAACGCGGGGGAGAACGGGACGCCCGGGCGGGCCGTGTAGAGGGTCGTGCCGACGCCGGCCGCGTCCGGCACGAACGCCTCGGGCGCGGCGCTCGCGGCGTCCAGGACGCGAGCGAGTTCAAGAGGTCGCAAAGCGGGCAAGTCGGCTGAAAGCGCCCCGACGCCGGCGTCGGCGGCCAGCTCCCGGCCGCGGCCGGCGCCGTAGACGAGGGCCGGGTTCAGGCCGGCATCCGGGACGTCCGGAACGATCCGGGCGCCGAGGGCGGCGAGCTCGGCCGCCGGAAGGGGATCGTCGGTGACTACGATCACGTCGCGGACCCGGTCGCAGCGCAGCGCGGCGGCGACCGTGTCGGCCGCGACCGCGAGCGCCAGGGCCTCCCGGTGCGGTCCCGCCGCGGCCGACATGCGGGTCTTGGCCTTGGCGAGGACCTTGACGGGGACGACGAGCGACCACCGGAGCGGCGGCTTCCCGTGCGCTCGCACGGGGGGTGCTGGTGTAGACATGGCAACTCGACACTATGCGCCCGCAACCGCGACACTTGAGGACACCCCAGGTTCACCTGCGGGCCGGATCGAGGGAGGGGCGGGATGAGCGGAGCGAAGCAGGGGGTCGCCCCCTCGCAGGAGGAGGGACGCCCGGGCCACCGCTACTCGCCGGGGTGGCGCAAGCTCACGATCGTCATCCTCCGGCCGCTGCTGTTCGGGCTGCTCAAGCGCGACTGGCGCGGCCGCGGCAACGTCCCGAGGAAGGGCGGCGTGATCATCGCCGCCAACCACATCTCCGAGTCCGACCCGCTCGCGCTCGCCCACTTCGTCTACGAGTCGGGCCGCTACCCCGTCTACCTGGCCAAGTCCACGCTGTTCGGCGTGAGGTTCATCGGCGCGGTGCTGCGGGGCACCGGCCAGATCCCGGTCTACCGCGACAGCGCCGACGCCGCCCTGGCCCTCAGGGACGCCGAGAAGGCCCTCCTGGACGGGGAGTGCCTGATGTTCTACCCGGAGGGCAGTTGCACCCGCGACCCGGAGCTGTGGCCGATGACGGGGCAGACGGGCGCCGCGCGGATGGCGCTGCAGACCGGCGCCAAGGTCGTCCCGGTCGCGAGCTGGGGCGCGCACGAGCTGATGCCGTACAAGAAGGGCGAGCAGAAGGGCCTGGCGGGCAGCCTGAAGAAGGGCGTGCACCCGCTGCCCCGCAAGACGATGAGAGTGATCGCCGGGCCGCCCGTGGACCTGTCGCGGTACGCGGGCCTCCCGCTGGACCGCGACACCCTGCGCGCCGCCACCGACGACATCATGGCCGCGATCACCGCGCTGCTCGGCGAGCTGCGCGGCGAGGAGCCGCCTTCCGAGCCCTTCGACCACCACAGGGTCCTGGAGGAGCGCCGCCGCGCCGCCCAGGCCGAGGCGGACGCGGGCGCGGCCAAGGACGCGGTCCCCGAGCAGGCCGGACCGGCCGGGCCGGAGTCCGGCGGGCAGCGCGCGGCCGAACCGAAGGCGGCCGACTCGTGACCTTCCGTACCGCGGTGATGGGCTCCGGCTCCTGGGGCACCACGTTCGCGATGATGCTGCACGACGCCGGCGGCGAGGTCACCCTCTGGGGACGCCGCCCCGAGGTGGTCGAGGGCATCAACGAACGGCACGAGAACACCGACTACCTGCCGGGCGTCCCGCTCCCCGAGGGCATTCGCGCCACCCTGGACCCGGCGGAGGCCCTGCGCGGCGCCGACTTCGTCGCGCTCGCCGTCCCCGCGCAGACGCTCCGGCACAACCTCGGCGGCTGGGTCTCCCTGCTGCCGCGCGAGGCCGTCCTGGTCAGCCTGATGAAGGGCGTCGAGCTCGGCACCACCCGGCGGATGTCGGAGGTGATCCGCGAGGTCGCCGACGTCCCGCAGGAGCGCGTCGCCGTCTTCAGCGGCCCGAACGTGGCGCGCGAGATCGCCACCGGCGAGCCCAGCGCCGCCGTCGCCGCGTGCGTGGACGAGGACGCCGCGCGCGGCCTGCAGGCCGCCACGATGACGTCCTACTTCCGCGTCTACACCTCCACGGACGTGATCGGCGTCGAGCTGGGCGGCGCGGTGAAGAACGTCGTCGCCCTGTGCGTCGGGATGTCGGTCGGGCTCGGGTTCGGCTCCAACACCCAGGCGCTGCTGATGACCCGCGGGCTGGCCGAGATCGCGCGGCTGGGCGCCGCCCTCGGCGCCGACGAGCACACCTTCGCGGGCCTCGCCGGGATGGGCGACCTCGTCGCCTCCTGCGTCTCGCCGCTCGCGCGCAACCGGACGTTCGGCGAGAACCTCGGCCGCGGCATGACCCTGGACGAGGTCATCGCCGTCACCAAGCAGACCGCGGAGGGCGTGAAGTCGGCCGAGGCGGTGCTGGAGCTGGCGCGCAAGCACAACGTGGAGATGCCGATCACCGAGGCCGTCACCGCCGTGCTGCACCGCGGCATACCGATCAAGGAGGCGGCGATCTCGCTGATTTCGCGGTCTCCCAAGCCCGAGCGGTACGGGGTGTGACGGAATGGCAGCGCAGCGCGCCCGGTTCGCTCGTGGCCGACCCGTGCTGATCACCGGTAGGGTCGGGCGTCATGTCCCAGGTTTCTAGGATCCGCGTGGCGGTGGTGTTCGGCGGGCGCAGCTCCGAGCACGCGATCTCCTGCGTCACCGCCGGCGCCGTCATGGCCGCCATCGACCGGGACCGGTACGAGGTCGTGCCGATCGGCATCGCCCGCGACGGGCGCTGGGTGCTCCCGCCCGCGGACCTGAGCCTGGCGATCGAGGGCGGCCGGCTCCCGGAGGTGACCGGGGAGGGCGGCGTCCTCGCGCTGCCGTTCGACCCCGACAGCCGCGGCCTGATGGTGGTCCGGCCGGGCGAGGTGCCCGCGGCCCTCGGCGACGTCGACGTGGTCCTGCCGCTGCTGCACGGCCCCTACGGCGAGGACGGCACGATCCAGGGCCTGCTCGACCTCGCCGGCATCCGCTACGTCGGCGCCGGCGTGCTGGCCAGCGCGGTCGGCATGGACAAGGGGTTCATGAAGCTCGTGTGGCAGGCGCGCGGCCTGCCCGTCGGCCCGTACGTCCTGGTCGGCGACCGGGAGTGGCGGCGCGAGCGCAAGCGCAAGGTCGACGAGATCATCAGGGAGCTCGGCCTGGCCGACGGCACGCCGGTGTTCGTCAAGCCGGCCCGCGCCGGGTCGAGCATGGGCATCACCCGGGTCACCGACGAGGCCGGCCTGGAGGCCGCGGTCGACGCGGCCCGCGAGCACGACCCCAAGGTCATCGTGGAGGCCGCCGTCGAGGGCCGCGAGATCGAGTGCGGCGTCCTGCAGGGGGTGGACGACGGCCCCGCCGAGGCCAGCGTGCCCGCCGAGGTCCTGATGGGGGGCGGCCACGACTTCTACGACTTCGAGACGAAGTACCTCGACGGCTCCACCACCATGGCGATCCCGCCGGACCTGCCGCCCGCGGCGATCGAGGAGGTCCGCCGCATCGCCGTGCAGGCGTTCGACGCGCTCGACTGCGAGGGCCTCGCCCGGGTCGACTTCTTCCACACGCCCGACGGCCGCTGGATCCTCAACGAGATCAACACGATGCCCGGCTTCACCCCGGCGTCGGCGTTCCCGCAGATGTGGGCGGCCACGGGACTCGACTACCCGGCGCTGGTCGACCGGCTCATCCAGACGGCGCTCCAGCGCTCGACCGGGCTGCGCTAGCCGAAGGCGAGCCGGTCGCCGCCCTTGAGGGTGGCCGCGTCGACGGCGTGCGCGCCCGCGTCGGAGAACGTCCAGAGGGTGTCGCCGATGACGAGTGAGCGGCCGGCGCCGCCGCCGAAGTCCGGGCCCGGGGCCCGGACGGTTCCGAGCCTCGTGACGCCCGAACCGGTGACCCTGAGGGCGAGGGCCTCGGGCGGGCCGCCGTCCCGCCGCGTCACCGGCACGACGGTGAGACCGGTCTTCGGCCAGTACAGGAACGCGTGCGGTTCGAACTCCGCCTGGGAGGCCGCCCCGGGGAGCTTGTAGGCGTCCAGCCTGCGGGGGCCTGCGGAGACGTCGAAGAGCGACACCTGGAGACCGCTCGTCCGGCCGGAGGAGTCGGCGTCCTGCCCCACCCCAAGCAGCTTCCCGTCCGCCGTCGGATGCAGGTAGGCGGAATAGCCGTTGATCTTGAGTTCGCCGGTCGTCCTGGGGCGGCGGGGGTCCCTGAGATCGACGACGTACAGCGGGTCCGTCTGCCGGAACGTCACGACGTAGCCGGTGGCGCCGATGAACCGGACGGAGTGGATCCGCTCGCCCTTGCCGAGGCCGTCGAGCCGCCCGATCTGGTCGAGTCGCGCGCCGTGCTGGGCCAGGACGTACACCGAGCTCTGCGACGCCTGGCTGCCGGGTTCGTTCCGGCTGGTCGTCGCGGCCAGGCGGAGATTCCCCTCGTGCTCCGACATCGAGTACTGGTTGAGCAGGAACCCCTTGACCGAGCCTGAGGCCACATAGCGAGGAGGGCCGCCACCGCGGACGTCGAACTTGTAGACGTCCGTACGCGGCTCGACCGCCTTCTTGCGCGGCCACGCGAAGAGCTGTGGGGGAGTGCCGGTGATGTAGAGGCTTTTCCCGTTGCCGTAGACGGTCGAGCCGTCAGCGGCCACCGCGACCGGCCGCGGGTCGCCGAGGCCCTTCGCCAGGTCGAGCGTCAGCACGGTCAGCATCGAGGAACCCGCGGACGAGGACGGGCGGCTGACCTGGTCGCACGGCGTCCGGTACGTCGCCCCGCCCTCCACCTCGAAGGACGGGAGCCAGGCGTCCAGCGGGGCCTTCCACACGGCCTCCCGGTTCGCCGCCACGGCCTTCTTCTCGCCGTCGCCACCGGGGAAGTAGATGCGCGGAAGAGACCTCACCACAACGCGGACCGTGGAGCCGGTCTGCCGCGCGTCCAGGTAGTCGGCGCCGGACGTCATCGTCCCGGCGACCCTGGGCCTGCCGGCCAGATCGACCAGTGTGAGGCGCGTCGCCTGCGTCGACCCGGGCAGCGGTCGACCGGGTGCCGACCGGCCCGGTCCCGGCCCTTCGAAGGGCACGGCCATGGTCTGCCGCGTCAGCACGAGCACGCGGTCACCACTGAGCAGCAGCTCCCCGCTGTCGTAGCGGGTGCCGCCCGGGAGTTCCACCGTGTGCGCCACCTTGCGCGACACCGGGTCGATGACCTTGAGGCGTCCCCGGGCGAACACGACGATCCTGCGGCCGTCGGTCTTCACGAGATCGGGCTCGTCCGCATCCGGCTCGTGCGAGTTCGTGGTGGAGTGCTCCGGTGCGGGCGCGGGAGCCCCGGGGACCTTGTCCGCTTTCGACGCCTTCGCCAGCGCCTCCATGCCGCCGCCGCCCGGCACGCCGTCGAGCCCGTAAGGGCCGACCTTGTCCAGGGTGGCGCGGCGCAGCTCGTCGAGGAGCGCGTCGCAGCGGCCATAGGCGACGAGCCGCACCGGCGGCGCCTGGGAGTCCCGGTCGTGGACCTGCCCTGACCTGGAGCACCCGGCGCTCCCGGCCAGCAGGAGCGTCGTCGCGACCGGGAGGAGGATACGACCACGCATGGACCTTGGACGCGCGCTCTCGCGGCCCGGTTCCCCGGGGCTCGCGGATTTTCCGGTGAAGGCCGTCTTACGCGGGCGTCAGGAAGCCGAAACCGTCCCGAAACAGCGGCTGGGCAGGATCGGAGCATCACCTGGTCCCTGCGGAAGGAGCTCTGCCCGATGCCTTCACCAGCCGTGTTCGACCTCGGCGACCCCGGGATGCGGGACGTTCTCGGACACTCCCACTGGCACCCCGACATCCCGGGTGTGGCGGAGGTCATCACGGGCGGGTCCGTCCGGATGGAGTGCCCCGGCCGGGAACCCGGCGGCGGCGTCCTGCTGTGCGGTCCGCTCGTCGTCGTCGGCGCGGAGCCCGGCGACGTCATCGTGGTGGACGTGCTCGCCGTCGGGCGCCCCGGCGGCGGGCGCGACGCCGGCGGCCACCCCGGGATCATCGGCTGCGCGCCGTCCGACCCCGTGGCCGTGCCCGGCGAAGCGCGCGGCCGCGACGTCGGCGGATGCCTCATCGCCCCGCTCACCGCCGGCTCCCGCATCCTGCTGCCGGTGCACGTGCGCGGCGCGAAGCTGTCGGTGGGCGACCTGCACTTCCCGCTGAGGGGCGCCTACGACTGCGGCGAGCCGGGCGTGCGCGGCTGGATCGACCTGCGCGTCAGCCTCACCCGGCAGGGCGTCGAACGGTTCCGCGTGACCGGGCCGATGCTGATGCCCGACCCGACCCCGCGCCTGTGCTAGCCGTCCCGCCGCGCGCGCTTCTCGTGCCTGGCGATCAGCGTGTCGATCTGGACGCTCAGCTTCGACCCGAGCGGCCAGCCGATGTAGTGGGTGAGGAACACGCCGATCTCGCGCAGCTCGTCCGGGGACAGCTCCCCGTTGGCCAGCGCCGCCGGGATCTGGATGTCGAGGACGTCGTTCAGCCCCTGACCGGCGAGGGCCCCGACGAGCAGCAGCCGCCGGTCGCGCATGCTCAGCCCCGGCCGCGTCCAGATCTCGCCGAACAGGTGCTCCACGGTGATGCCGAAGAAGTCGCCGGGCCCGTCCGAGACCTCCCAGCCGTAGACCTGGCGCATCATCTCCAGCCCACGCTCACGCCGCCCCACGGCTTCGCCGCGCTCACCCCCCGGTTCGCTCCGCTCAGTCATGTTCTCTGTGGGGGGGCGACCCCCCACACCCCCCGGTTCGCTCCGCTCAGTCATTGGCCTCTCCCCTCAGCCCCAGCCCCGCACCGAACCGGTCGAGGGCGATCCGGGCGAGCGGGGTGTCGACGCCGAGCTCGTCCGCCAGCTCCAGCGCGAGCGCCAGGTCCTTCTCGCCGAGATCCCGCGTGTGCCGCAGGATGTCGTACAGGTCGTCGTCCGGCTCCAGCGGCGCGGTCGTCGGCCGCAGCATGATCGAGCCCGCGCCGCCGGTGATCGCGTCGGTGTGCCGGACGACCCTGCCGAGCTTGCGCAGCGACACCCCCGCCGCCTCCGCGAGCCGCTGCGCCTCCGCGGCGGCCGTGAACGAGATGAAGTGCAGCATGTTGCGGGCCAGCTTCGCCCGGGTGCCCGCGCCGACCGGCCCCATGTGCAGGACGAGGTCCGCCCAGGCGCCGAACGGCTCGCGGCACCGCTCGAACGCCTCGTCCGACCCCCCGACCATGACCGCGAGGCTGCCCGCGCTCGCCCCCATGAACCCGCCGCTCACCGGCGCGTCCACCACCTCGATCCCGTAGCGCCGCGCTCGCGAGGCCAGGTCCTCGGCGGTCCGCGCGCGGATGGTCGAGTGGACGGCGAGGACCGTGCCCGGACGCGCGCTCGCGAGCACCTCCTCGCTCACCTCCCTCACCTGGGCGTCGTCCCGGACCATGACCGAGACCAGGTCGCAGTGCGCGGCCACCTCGGCGACGCTCCTCGCGGCCCGCGCACCCGCCTTCACCAACGGCGCCATCGCCTCGGGCCGCGCGTCGTACACGGCCAGGCCCCGGCCCGCCAGGTGGGTCGCCATGGGCGCCCCCATCTGCCCGAGCCCGACGAAGCCGACCGCCCTGCGTTCACCCTGCGGGGGGACGCGCGCATCGCTCATGCCCGGAACACCTCGCCGCCGTCCACGTTGAGGATCTGGCCGGTGATCCACGCGGCGTCGTCCGACAGCAGGAACAGGCACGCGCCCACCAGGTCCTCGGGCGACCCCATCCGCTTGAGCGCCATCTTGTCCCGGACGATCTTCTGCGACATGTTCCCCGGCACGACGGCCCGGTTGGCCTCGGTGTCGATCGGGCCCGGCGCGATCGCGTTCACGCGGATGTTCATGCCGCCCAGCTCGTGCGCGAGCTGCTGCGTGAGCCCGTTGACGCCGACCTTGGCCAGCCCGTAGAAGCCCGAGTACTGCCACGCCGCCGTGGACGACTGGTTGACGATCGAACCGCCGCCGCGCGCCTGCATGTGGGGGTGGCAGGCGCGGGCGCACAGCAGCGCGCCGTCCATGTTCACCGACATGAACTTCTTGTAGTAGTCCCAGTCGACGGTGAAGAGGAAGTCCAGCTTCATCGTTCCGAAGATGGCGGCGTTGTTGACGAGGTGGTCGATCCCGCCGAACCGCTCCGCCGCCTCCCCGGCCATGGCGTCCACGGACGCGGGGTCGGACACGTCCGTCCGCACGAACAGGCCCTTGATGTCGTCCGCGACGTCCCGGCCGCGCTCGTCCACGTCCGCGACGACCACGTGGGCGCCCTCGGAGGCCAGCGCACGCGCGTACGCCTCGCCGATTCCCTGCGCGGCCCCGGTGACGACCGCGACCTTTCCCTCGAACCTCACACGCCCTCCGCGATCGCCTTGGTCTCCAGGTACTCCTCGAAACCGGCCACGCCCATCTCGCGGCCGATGCCCGACTGCTTGTAGCCCCCGAAGGGGACGTCCGCGCCGTACCAGACGCCGCCGTTCACGCTGACCGTCCCGGTCCGCAGCCTGCGCGCGACCCCGCGCGCCCGCTCGACGTCCCCGCCGTGCACCGCGCCCGACAGCCCGTACGGCGAGTCGTTCGCGATCCGCACCGCGTCGTCGTCGCCGTCGTGCGGCAGGATCACCAGCACCGGGCCGAAGATCTCCTCCCGCGCCGCGCGGGAGTCGTTGGTCAACCCGGTGATCAGCGTCGGCTCGATCCAGAAGCCCCTGTCCCGGCCCTCCGGGCGGCCGCCGCCGCAGGCGAACGCGCCGCCGTCCTTGACGGCCAGGTCCAGGTAGCCCTCGATCCGCTCGCGCTGGCGCGCCGAGATGACCGGGCCGCAGATCGTCCGGTCGTCCTGCGGGTCGCCGGCGCCGAGCTTCGCCAGCGCCCCGGCGGTGATCTCCACGGCCTCGTCGTGGCGCTCGCGCGGGACGAGGATCCGGGTCGTGATCGCGCAGCCCTGACCGGCGTGGGTGATGCCGGCGAACGCCGCGTACGAGCACGCGGCCCGCAGGTCGGCGTCGTCCAGGACCACGAACGCCGACTTGCCGCCGAGCTCCAGGAACACCCGCTTGAGCGTCCCGGCCGCGCTCGCCATCACGTCGCGCCCCGTCGCGGTGGACCCGGTGAACGACACCAGGTCGACGCGGGGATCCCGGGTGAGCTGGGCGCCCAGCGCGTGATCGGACGAGGTGACCACGTTGACCACGCCCGGCGGGATGTCGGTCTCCTCCGCGATCACCTCGCCGAGCACCGCCGCGCACCAGGGCGTGTCGGGCGCCGGCTTCAGCACCACCGTGTTGCCCGCCGCCAGCGCCGGGCCCAGCTTGGCGAGGTTGATCTGGTGCGGGAAGTTCCACGGGGTGACGGCGCCGACGACGCCCACCGCCTCCCGGACGACCCGCCGGTGGCTGGGCATCCCCATCGGCTCGGCCCGCCCGAGGTCCCGCTCCCAGCCGTACTCCTCGACCAGGTCCGCGAACCACGCGAGGTCGTCGACGGGCGCGTCCAGCTGGGCCCCGAACGTCAGGAACCTCGGCGCGCCCACCTCCTTGATCGTGAGTTCGCGCAGCTCGTCGGCGCGCCGCCGCAGCCCTTCCCGGAACTGCCGCAGGCACCGCGCGCGGAAGGCGTGGTCGGTCGACCACCCGGTCTCGTCGAACGCGCGGCGCGCGGCCGCGATCGCCCGGTCCATGTCGTCTGCGGAGGCGTCGGCGGCGGTGCCGAGCACCTCCTCGGTCGCGGGATTGATCGTCTCGAAGGCGCCGCCCGCCCCGGGGACGAGACGCCCGTCCACCAGAAGCAAGCGATCGTTTGTTCTGGACACCTGTCCAGACTACAGTTCAGCCCCCGCCGGGACGCAAGACGCCCACGCGAATTCGCGTCTGGTCACGTGCGCGTGGGCAAGGCGGCCAGGGCGAGAGTCGTTTCGTTCCTCAGGGCATCTGCCTCGGGGAGAGGGCCCTGTGCCAGGAGGGACGCGCGCGCGGCCTGGAGGGCCGGGGCGGGGAGGGACGCTATCCGGGCGGCCAGGGCAAGCGCCGTCTCCAGGGCTTCGCCGGGCGGGGTGAGGGCGGTCAGCAGGCCCCAGCTCGCGGCTTCCCGGGCGGGGATGCGGCGGGCGGTCAGGAGGGCGTCCAGGGCGCGGGGCTGCCCCACCAGGCGGGGGAGACGGACGGTGGCGCCGTCCAGGGACGGGAGGCCGTGCTCGAAGTTGAGCAGGCCGAACTCGGCGGTCTCCGACGCCACCCGGAGGTCGCACCACAGGGCCAGTTCGAAACCGCCGCCGAAGCAGTAGCCCTCGATCGCCGCGATCACCGGCTTGGACGGGCGGGCGCGCGTGACGGCCATCGGGGGCGGGCCTTCGGCGGTCGGGACGGGGAAGTCGCCCGCGGCCATCGCCTTCAGGTCGCTGCCCGCGCAGAAGGCCCCGCCGGCGCCGGTCACCACGGCGGCCTTCGCGTCGCCGTCCTCGAAGGCGCGGACCGCGTCGGCCAGCCGCCGGGCGGTCGGCCCGTCGACCGCGTTGCGGCGGTCCGGGCGGTCGAGGGTGATGACGTGGACGGGGCCGCGGCGTTCGGTTCGCACGCTCATGAGCGCCTCCTGTCTGGATCGATCGTCATAGTAGATAGATCGATCTAGTGAGGGCAATGGCTAGGGTGTCCCCATGACGCGCGACACACGGACCCGGCTGCTGGAGGCCAGCGCCCAGCTGTTCCGCGAGCAGGGGTACGCCGGGACGGGGCTCAAGCAGATCACCGCGGCGGGCGAGGCGCCCTGGGGGTCGCTGTACCACTTCTTCCCGGGCGGGAAGGAGCAGCTGGGGGCCGAGGCCGTGCGGCATTCGGGCGATCGGTACCTGCGCCTGTTCGACCTCGTGTTCGCGCGGGCCGACCAGAGCCTGGAGCGGTCGGTCATCGACATGTTCCGGCTGAGCGCGGAGGCGTTGGAGAGGTCGGAGTGGGGCGACGGGTGCCCGATCGCGACCGTGGCGCTGGAGGTCGCCAGCACGAGCGAGCCGCTGCGGCACGCGTGCGCGGAGGTGTTCGCGTCGTGGGAGCTCTCCCTCGCGCGCAGGCTGGCCGAGGGCGGGATCCCGGACGCGCGCGCGAAGGATCTGGCCACCTACGTGCTGAGCGCCTTCGAGGGGGCGCTCGTGCTCAGCCGGACGGCGCACGACGTCCGCCCGCTGGAGGTGACCGCCGAGGTGGTGGCCCGGACGTTGCGGGCCGAGCTCGGCTGAGGGGCGCGGGCCCGGGGAGATGGCGGACCGGGCCGCGTGAAGTGTGGGGATGTGCCAGGCTTGTAGGGCCGATCGCCGTCCCGAGGAGTATGTCCGTGCCGCACGCCGACCTGCCGGAACGCATCGGCCCCTACCGGGTCGTCGACCGTCTCGGCGAGGGCGGTATGGGGACGGTGTACGCGGGGCTGGACGCGTCCGGGCGCAAGGTCGCCCTCAAGGTGATCCGGCGGGAGTACGCGGCCGACCGGCAGTACCGCGCGCGGTTCGAGGCGGAGGTCGCGGCGGCCAAGCGGGTGCGCGCGTTCTGCACGGCGCCGGTCCTGGACGCCGACCCCGCGGCGGACCCGCCCTACCTGGTGACCGAGTTCGTCAACGGCCCCAGCCTGGACGACGCCGTCGCGAAGGAGGGGGCGCTGCGCGGCGCCGACCTGGAGGCCGTCGCGGTCGGCATCGCGACCGCGCTGACCGCCATCCACGACGCCGGGGTGGTGCACCGCGACCTCAAGCCCGCCAACGTGCTGCTGTCCACGTTCGGGCCGCGCGTCATCGACTTCGGCATCGCCCGCTCGCTGGACGGGACACGCCTCACCGCGACCGGCGGCATCATCGGCACGCCCGCGTTCATGGCCCCCGAGCAGCTGGACGGGCGCGGCGCGAGCCCGGCGTCCGACGTGTTCGCCTGGGGCGCGACCGTGGCCTTCGCGGCGCGCGGCGGGCCGTGCTTCGGCGGCAACTCGCTGCCGGCGGTCATCCACCAGATCATCAGCGGCGAACCCGAACTGGGCGGGCTGGACGGCACGCTGCTCAAGGCCGTCCAGGCGGCGCTGGCCAAGGACCCGGCGCGGCGGCCGTCCGCCCAGGCGCTGCTGGACGGCCTCATCTCCAGCGGCGTCCGGCAGCCCGCGCCCTCCACGCAGCACACCCAGCACACGCAGCACACCCGGGCGCCCGGCCGGCACCGCGCCGAGACGCCGGCCCCATCGCCCACTCCGGGCGGGGACCGCGCCGAGGCGCCCTCCCGGCCGCCGACCGAGACGCCGGGGACGCAGGCGCCGGGGGTCGCTCCGGCCCTCGCCGCGGGGGAGGCCGCGGCGCTCGTCGAGGGGCAGTACCGGCAGGCCGCGCAGGCCGGCGACCCCGCCGCGATGCGCAACCTCGCCGTCCTGCTCAGCGGGCAGGGGCGGACCGCCGAGGCGGAGAGCTGGAGCCGCTACGCCGACGCGATCGACGCCCGGCAGGCCGTCTACCAGCAGCCGACCGGGTACCAGCAGCAGACGGGCTACCAGGGGCAGACCGGCTACCAGGGCCACCCTTCCCAGGCGCCCCACCAGTACACGGCCGCGCGTCATGCGCACGGCAAGCCGCCCATGAACAGCCTCGCGATCTACGCGGTGTCCATGGGCGCGGTGGGGCTCATCACCTGCGGGCTGCCGTCCATCCCCGCGATCGTCGCCGGGCACATGGCCTGGGTGCGGCTGCGGCGCTCCGGCGAGCGCGGGCTCGGGCTCGCGGTGACGGGGATCGCGCTCGGCTGGATCATGGTCGCGTTCTGGGCGCTGGTCGCGTTCGGCGCGGCCCTGCCGGACGAGAACTGAGCCGAAAACCCGTTGCGGCCGCCGCGCCGCCGGTGGCACCGTTGACGACGTCAGCCCGTCCGAGACAGGGACGGTGACGCGAGAAGCCCGAGAGGAGGACCGGCCATGGCTCTGGAGCAGTATCGACTCCGACTGCCCTCGGCGTCGCACGCCCGCCCCGGCCGGTATCCCGTCTCCTAGAGGCCCCGGCCGAGCCGCCGCGAGCGACGCCCGTCCAGGCGAGTTCCCCGCGGCTCTACTCCAACCGGCAGAGAGACCACTTTCAGGAAGTGGACGTTCCGGGTTCGAATCCCGGGAGCCGCACGCATGCCTCCGTAGTCCAACGGCAGAGACGGCAGCATGAGGTGCTGTGCGCTGGGGGTTCGAATCCCTCCGGAGGTACGGCGCGGGCCCGCGGCCCGCGCGAGGGGCGGCGCCGACGTTCGGAGAGTCGGGCTTGGCTGTAACCCAAGTGTCGCTGACTGAGTGGGTTCGAATCCCACCCGCCTCACCGGGGACGACGCGCCGGGGCGTTGCGCGCGGTCCGGTTCTGAACTAATGTCTGGACACGTGTCCGGAAAACCCGAACCCCTGACCGAGCCCACCCGGCGCCGCCTCACCGAGCGGCAGGCCGACACGGTGCGGCGGCTGACCGCCGCCGCCGTGGTGGAGGTCGCCGAGACCGGCTACGAGGGCCTGACCGTCCGCAACGTGGCCCGCCGCGCCGGCGTGGCGCCCGCGACCGCGTACACCTACTTCGCCTCCAAGAACCACCTGATCACCGAGGTGTTCTGGCGGCGGCTCAGCGCCCTGCCCCCCGTTGAGGCGGACGGGACGTTGCGCGAACGGGTGGTGGGGACGCTCCGCGAGATCGCGCTGCTGGTCTCGGACGAGCCGGACCTCGCGGCGGCGTGCACCACCGCGCTGCTCGGCACCGACCCCGACGTCCGCGAACTGCGGACGCGGATCGGCTACGCGATCCGCGAACGGCTCCGCGCGGCGCTGCGCGAGCACGACGACCCCAAGATCCTCGGCGCGCTGGAACTGGCCTACACCGGCGCGCTCCTGTACGCGGGCATGGGCTACACCTCCTACGCCCGCATGGCCGACCGGCTCGCCGAGATGGCGGAGCTCATCCTGCCCGAACCCCCCGAGTGAGGTGACGGCCGTGGACCCTGCCGCGCAGGTCTCCTACAGCCCCTTCGACTACGCCGTCCACGAGGATCCCTACCCCCTCTACGCGCGCCTCCGCGAGGAGGCGCCCCTCTACCGCAACGACGAGATCGGCTTCTGGGCGCTGTCCCGGCACGCCGACGTGTCCGCGGCCTTCCGCGACCACGCGACCTTCTCCAACTCCCACGGCGTCTCGGTGGAGCCGAGCGCCTGGGGCCCCCACGCGCCCCGGACGATGTCGTTCCTCGCGCTCGACCCGCCGCGCCACACCCGGATGCGCGCCCTGGTGTCCAAGGGGTTCACGCCACGGCGGGTCAAGGAGCTGGGGGACGGAATCCTCGCGCTGACCAGGCGCCACCTGGAGCCGGCCCTGGAGAAGGGCGAGTTCGACTTCGTCTCCGACTTCGCCGGCCTCCTTCCCATGGACGTCATCTCGGAGATGATGGGCGTCCCCGAGGCCGACCGGGCCGAGGTGCGCCGGCTCGCCGACACGGTCGTCCACCGGGAGGAGGGGCTGAACGACGTCCCGCCCGCGGGGATGGACGCGGCGCTCACCCTCGCCGGCTACTACCAGGACATGGTCGCCGAGCGGCGCCGCGCGCCGGCCGGCGACCTGACCTCCGCGCTCCTGGACGCCGAGATCGACGGCGACCGGCTGGAGGACGAGGAGGTCATCGCCTTCCTGTTCCTGATGGTGGTCGCCGGGAACGAGACCACCACCAAGCTGCTCGCCAACGCCCTGTACTGGGGGGCGCGCAACCCCGACCAGGGCGCCAAGCCGCTCCGCGACCCGGCCCGCGTGGACGACTGGGTGGAGGAGACGCTCCGCTACGACACCTCCAGCCAGATGCTCGCCCGGAAGGTCGTGCGCGACGTCGAGCTGCACGGGCGGCGCGTCCGTGAGGGCGACCGCGTGCTCCTGCTGGTCGGATCGGCAAACCGCGACCCCCGCGCGTTCGCCGACGCCGACGCCTACGACCTCGACCGCGACACCTCGCAGCTCGTCAGCTTCGGCGGCGGACGGCACTTCTGCCTCGGCGCGAACCTGGCGCGGCTGGAGGCGCACATCGCGCTGACCGAGTTCGTGCGCCGCGTCTCCTCCTACGAGGTCGACCACGACGGCGCGGAGCGCGTGCACTCGGTGAACGTCCGCGGTTTCGCCGCCCTGCCCCTGCGCGTGGAGGTGCGCTGATGCCCAGGTTCGACCCCCATCCGCGGCGGCGGACGGCCGTGGTGACCGGCGCCTCCTCCGGGATCGGCGCGGCGACGGCGACGGCGCTGGCGATGGCCGGGCACCCGGTCGCGCTCGGCGCGCGGCGCGTCGACAAGTGCGAGGAGCTGGCCGCGACGGTCCGGGCCGGCGGGGGAGAGGCGTTCGCGCACCCGCTGGACGTCGCCGACTCCGACTCGGTCAAGGCGTTCGCCGCGGCGGCCGCCGACGCGCTCGGCCCCGTCGAGGTCGTCGTCTCCAGCGCCGGCGACCTGTCCGCCGGGCGCCTGCACGAGCTCGACACCGCCGAGTTCCTCGCGCAGGTGCAGGTCCACCTCGTCGGCGCGCACCGGCTCGTGTCGCATTTCGTCCCGCAGATGGTGGCGCGGCGGCGCGGCGACATCGTGTTCGTCTCCTCCGACACCGTCCCCGCGCCGCGCTCCTGGACGGGCGCCTACGTCGCGGCCAAGAACGGCGTCGAGGGGATGGCCCGCACCATGCAGATGGAGCTGGAGGGGACGGGCGTGCGGGCGTCCGTCGTCCGGCCGGGGCCGACCGCGACCGGCATGGGCATGAGCTGGGACGCGGAGACCACCGGCGCCGTCCTGGAGGACTGGGCCAGGTGGGGCCACGCCCGCCACCCCTACTTCCTGCGCCCGTCCGACGTCGCCGCCGCCGTCGCCGCGATCGTCGCGACCCCGCGCGGCGCCCATCTCCGGCTCGTCGAGGTCCAGCCCGAAGCACCGTTGGAGGAGTCGTGACCGCACTGGTGGAGCCGCGCGTCGTGTCGGGCGGGCCCGACCACCTGGAGGAGCTGCGCTCGGACCCGATCGGGCTGATGCGGCGGGTCCGGGAGGAGTGCGGCGACGTCGGCGAGTTCCGCCTCGCCGGACGCCGCGTCGTGCTGCTGTCGGGCGCGGAGGCCAACGAGTTCTTCTTCCGCGCCCCCGACGAGGAGCTCGACCAGGCCGAGGCCTACCCCTTCATGACGCCGATCTTCGGCGAGGGCGTGGTGTTCGACGCCACGCCGGAGCAGCGCCGCGAGGCCCTGCACAACCAGGCCCTCAAGGGCTCGTTCATGAAGGGGCACGCCGCGACGATCTCCGCCGAGGTCGACCGGATGGTCGCCGGCTGGGGCGAGGAGGGCGAGATCGACCTGCTCGACTTCTTCGCCGAGCTGACGATCTACACCTCGTCCGCGTGCCTGATCGGGCGCAAGTTCCGCGAGCAGCTCGACCG
Source organism: Actinomadura verrucosospora (assembly GCF_039540335.1). Taxonomy (NCBI): domain Bacteria; kingdom Bacillati; phylum Actinomycetota; class Actinomycetes; order Streptosporangiales; family Thermomonosporaceae; genus Actinomadura; species Actinomadura verrucosospora. The sequence continues at coordinate 114,295 of NZ_BAABEV010000007.1, forward strand.
CCGGTTCGCCGACCTGTACCACGACCTCGAACGCGGCACCGACGCGATCGCCTACGTCGACCCCCACGCCGACATCGAGAGCTTCCGGCGGCGGGACGCGGCGCGCGCGGCGCTGGTGGAGCTCGTCCAGCAGATCATGGACTCGCGGTCGCCGAACCCGCCCAGGCAGGACCGCGACCTGCTCGACGTGCTGATGTCTATCCGGGACGCGGACGGCACGCTCAAGTTCGACGCCGACCAGGTCACCGGCATGTTCATCTCGATGATGTTCGCCGGGCACCACACCACGTCCGGCACCGCCGCCTGGACGCTCATCGAGCTGCTCCGCCACCCCGGCGTCCTGGACGGCGTGGTCCGCGAGCTGGACGAGCTGTACGCCGACGGCCGCGAGGTCTCCTTCCAGGCGCTGCGCGCCATCCCGAACCTGGAGTCGGCGATCAAGGAGGCGCTGCGGCTGCATCCGCCGCTGATCCTGCTGCTGCGGGTCGCGCAGTCCGACCAGGAGGTGGTCGGGCACCGCATCCCGGCGGGCACCATGGTCGGCTGCGGCCTCGCCGTGTCCAACCGGATCGAGGCCGACTTCCCCGACGCCGACGCCTTCCACCCCGAGCGCTACGCCGCGCCCCGCGAGGAGGACGTGCTCCACCGCTGGACGTGGGTGCCGTTCGGCGCGGGCCGGCACCGCTGCGTCGGCGCGAACTTCGCGATGATGCAGCTCAAGGCCATCTTCTCGGTGCTGCTGCGGGACTGGGAGTTCGAGCCCGCCCAGCCGCCGGAGAGCTACCGCGACGACCACTCGAAGATGGTCGTCCAGCTCGCCCAGCCCTGCGCCGTCCGCTACCGCCGGAGGCGCCGGTGAGGATCGAGGCCGACCTGGACCTGTGCCAGGGACACGCCATGTGCGAGCTGGAGGCCCCCGACGTCTTCGAGGTGCCGCCCAAGGGCAAGGTCCGCGTCCTGGACGCGGAGCCGCCCGAGGGCATGCGCGCCGAGGTGGCCTCCGCGGTCCGCTACTGCCCGACCCAGGCCCTCAGACTGCTGGAGACATGATGCCCGCGTTCCCCCGTGAAGAGCTCGACGCGATGGTCGAGCACTGGCTGGAGGCCAACCGCCGCTGCGAGGAGGCCGGCGACTGGCGCCCGCTCGCCGACCTCTACACCGAGGACGCCACCTACGGCTGGAACATCGGCCCCGACCAGGACTTCATGGCCGTCGGCCGGGACGAGATCCGCGACATCGCGCTCGGCTCGGAGATGGGCGGCCTGGACGGCTGGACGTATCCGTACCAGAGCATCCTGATCGACGAGCGCAAGGGCGAGGTCGTCGGGTTCTGGAAGCAGGTCGCCGACGCGAGCCGCCCCGACGGGACCCCCTACGAGGTGCTCGGCATCGGCGGGTCCTGGTTCCGCTACGCGGGGGACCGGCGGTGGTCGTGGCAGCGCGACTGGTTCGACCTCGGCAACGTCACCTCGGTGTTCGTCGAGATGATGAAGGCCGGGGTGCTGTCGGACGGGATGAAGCGGCGGCTGGAGCGGGCGGCGTCCGGCGAGCCGATCCCCGGCTACTACCCGCGGGGGGAGAGCCCCGTCCCGATCTGGTGACCCGGGGGGCCGCCGGTCAGATCTGGCCCTCGGGCTTCGCCGGGATCGTCGCCTTGATCGCCGGCCCGAGCTCGATCAGCACGTCGCCGGCCGGGTTGTACTTCGGCGGCACCGTCACCTCGACGTAGGCCTGCCGCCCCACGGCGGTGAAGGTCACCGGCCGCTCCGAGGGCTGCCCGAACCAGTCGATCCCGTTGATGGTCACCAGCTCCGAGGTCTGGCGGAGCGTGGCGGGCAGGGGGACTCCGCAGCGCAGCGCGATCGCGGGGGAGCCCCATGCGGCGGTCAGCGGCGAGTCAGGGGAGGTGTCGCGGCGCTTCTGCCCGTGCACCTTCTCGGGCAGCCGCAGCCCCTGGCAGAGCCGCCGGGTCGCCGCGTCCGGGTTCGGAACCGGAACCTGCACGGTCCCGTCTCCGCACGCCGCGGCGAACAGCGCCAGGCAGCCGAGGACGGCGAGGGAGCGGTGCGCTGCCGCGGAACGTTCAGATATGGACGATCGGGCACGTGAGGGTCCGCGTGATGCCCTCGACGCCCTGGATCTGCGCGACGACGAGCTTGCCCAGCTCGTCCACATTCCGCGCCTCCGCTCGGACGATCACGTCATAGGGTCCGGTGACGTCCTCCGCCCGGGTCACGCCGGTGATGCCGGAGATGTGGTCCGCCACCTCGGCGGCCTTGCCGACTTCGGTCTGGATGAGGATGTAGGCCTGCACCATCACGTCCTCCCCAAGCGGAGAATCAACCGTCGGAAGGTTCACCGTATCGTGTTACGCGCCGCCGCGGGCGGTCGGGGTACGGCGTGCCCGGTACGAACCGGGAGAAAACCGGGAAAGCGGGGGAACGGCGCAAATGGGCACGATCGGGGAGCTGGGCGAGTTCGGCCTGATCGGCCGCCTGACCCGGCGGCTGCCCCAGGGCCCGGCGGTCCGGCTCGGCCCCGGCGACGACGCCGCGGTGATCGCCGCGCCGGACGGCCGCGTCGTCGCCACCACCGATCTGCTCGTGGAGGGGCGGCACTTCCGCCTCGACTGGTCCGGCCCCTACGACATCGGGCGCAAGGCCGCCGCGCAGAACCTCGCCGACGTCGTCGCCATGGGCGCGAACCCCACGGCGCTGCTCGTCGGCTTCGCCGCCCCGCCCGCGACCCGCGCCGACTGGGCCGAGCGGCTCTACGACGGCCTCGCCGACGAGTGCCGCGCGGCGGGGGCGTCCGTCGCGGGCGGCGACGTCGTGGCCGCGCCGCGGGTCACGCTCGCGATCACCGCGCTCGGCGACCTCGGCGGGGCGGCGCCCCTCACCCGGTCCGGGGCGCGCCCGGGCGACGTCGTGGCCGTCCGGGGCAGGCTGGGCTTCGCCGCCGCCGGGCTCGCGCTCCTGGAGGCCGGGCGGGACGGGCCCGAGGAGCTGATCGCGGCGCACCGGCGTCCCGAGCCGCCCTACACCGCCGGGGAGGAGGCGCGGACCCACGGCGCCACCGCGCTTCTCGACGTCAGCGACGGGCTCGTCCAGGACCTCGGGCACATCGCCGCCGCGAGCGGCGTCCGGATCGACCTCGACTCCGCCTCCGTGCCCGTCCCGGAGATCCTCGGGCCGGACGGGCTGCGCCGCGCGCTCACCGGCGGTGAGGACCACGCGTTCGCCGGGACGTACCCGGCGGACGCCGTCCTGCCGCCCTCCTGGAGGCGGATCGGGACCGTCGCCGAAGGGGCCGGGGTGCGCGTGGACGGGCACCCGCCGCCCCCCGGAGCATGGGATCATTTCCCAGGCTGAACACCCCGGCGGAGTCAGCGCGTACAGCCGTGTGCGTTGACACATCCGGTAGGCATGCTTGGGACGGGTTTGGTATACATCCTGTGATCGAAGAGGGATGGGATGGGACGACACTCCAGGTTTGAGCAACCGGACGACGACCCCGTACCGGGCGCGGAAGCGTCGCGAGGGCCGTACTTCGGGGCTCCGGTCGACCCCTCTTACGACCTCTTCTCCGGGCCGACCGACGACCGCGTGTACGTCTCGCCGCACGAACAGGTCAGGGCGGGCACGCCGCCGGTCACCGAGCGTCAGCACGACCCGCCGCCCGACCCGTACCGCTTCGCCCCGCTCCCCGGGGACTACCCCGGCGACTACCCGGGCGCTCCCGCGGCGGCGTTCCCCGAGCAGCCGCGCGAGCTGCCGCCCGAACCCGGCGGCACGCCCGGCGCCCCGGAGTCCGGCGACTCCGCCGCGGACGGCTCCGGCAGGAGCGGCTGGACGAAGATCGTCTCCGTGCTCCCGCTCCCGCTGCTCCCGATCGTCGCGCTCGTCATCGCCGTGGGGATCGTCTCCTACGCGCTGAGCACCCAGCAGATCTCCCTCAACTTCGCGGGCGGCTCCCCGAAGACCTCCCAGACCGACCCCCGCGACAACCAGATCACCCAGCGCGGCCCCGGCGGGCGCGCCAGCCGCGGCGCGGGACGCCCCGACGGCCTCGTCATCGGGTTCCGCGTCGCCTCCCGCACCCCCGGCGGGTTCAAGGCGACCGCCACCATCGCCAACAAGGGGCAGCGGCCCGTCAGCGCGTGGGCGCTGGCCTTCAAGATCCCGAACGTCTCGGTCACGGCCGTGCAGGGCGCCACCGTCGTGCGGACCGGCCGGGTCCCCTTCGTCCGCGGCCGCACCGCGATCGCGCCCGGCGGCTCCGTGCGGATCGTTTTCGCCGCGCTGGGCGCTCCGTCCAGGCCGTCCGCCTGCGTCCTCAACAAGCTGCCCTGCACGCTGGTCTGAGGCGCACTCCGGGAGACGCCCTCCGCCGGATCGCCGCTTCCCACAGATCACCATAAAGTGGGCTGTATGACGCGCACTGCCTCCGCCCCGCCCCTCGTGCTCACCATCGCGGGCTCGGACTCCGGCGGCGGCGCCGGCATCCAGGCGGACCTGAAGACCATGCTCGCGCTCGGCGTCCACGGGATGAGCGTCGTCGCCGCCGTCACCGCGCAGAACTCCCTCGGCGTCCAGGGCTACTGGGAACTGCCCCCCGAGGCCGTGCGCGCCCAGCTCGACTCGGTCCTGTCCGACATCGGCGTCCACGCGATCAAGACCGGCATGCTCGCGTCGACCGCCCTCGTCGAGGTCGTCGCCGAGGCGCTCGCCGCGTCCGGCGCCCCCGCCGTCGTCGACCCGGTCGGCGTCTCCAAGCACGGCGACTCCCTGCTCGCGCCGGAGGCCGTGGACGCCGTCCGCTCGGTGCTGCTGCCGGCCGCGACCGTCGTCACGCCCAACCTGTACGAGGTGGAACAGCTCACCGGCGTCAAGGTCGTGGACGAGTCCGGGCTGCGCGAGGCCGCCGAGGCGGTCAAGGCGCTCGGCCCCGCCTGGGTGCTGATCAAGGGCGGCCACCTGCCGGGCGAGCCCGCCGACCTGCTGTTCGACGGCGAGCGCGAGCACCGCTTCACCGCCCCCAGGCACGACAACCGGCACACCCACGGGACCGGCTGCACGCTCGCGTCCGCCATCGCCTCGCACCTGGCGCTCGGCGACGACGTCCCGGCGGCGGTGGCCAAGGCCAAGGAGTACGTGACGGGCGCGATCGCGGCGGGCTTCCCGCTCGGCGCCGGCATCGGCCCCGTCGACCACGCCTGGCGGTACCGCGACTGAACGGCGCCGCGACCCCCGGGAACGCGAAAGTCGGCTCACCGGGAATCCCGATGAGCCGACCGAAGCCGTGAAGCGGACCGCCCCGCCGGGGCGGCCCGGCCGGGCTCAGACCGTCGGCTTGACGATCTTGCCGGCCTTGATGCAGGACGTGCAGGCGTTGATCCGCTTGGTGCTGCCGTTCACGACGGCGCGCACGCGCTGGATGTTGGGGTTCCAGCGGCGCGGGGTGCGGCGGTGCGAGTGGGAGACGCGCATGCCGAAACCGGGTCCCTTGCCGCAGACGTCGCAGACGGAAGCCACGGGAAACTCCAAGTGGTGTCGATGCTCTGATCGGAGCGCCACCCGGCTGCCGCCTCGGGCGGGCCGGGCATCATGGACGCTCACTGATGAGCGCCACGAACGTGGCGCGTGGACCAGACTAGCCGACAGCGCGACGGGTTAGCGAATCGGCGGCGCCGCGACCCGGCGGCGCGGAAGGGAGCACGGTGGCCCTCGACCATGCGGCGGTGCGGCGGTGGTGCAGGCTCGCGGCGGAGGCCCTCGGGCGGACGAGAGCCGAGATCGACGCCCTCAACGTGTTCCCCGTCCCGGACGGCGACACCGGCACCAACCTGCACCTGACCGTCGTCGCGGCGGCCGACGCCCTCGACGAGCCGCCGGGCGGCGCGGACCCGTGGCGGACCCTGGCGCAGGGCGCGCTGCTCGGCGCCCGGGGCAACTCCGGTGTGATCCTCAGCCAGGTGTTCCGGGGCCTCGCCGACGTCCTCGGCCCGCTGGAGGCGCCCCCGGACGGCGCGTCCCTCGCGGCCGCCCTCGACCACGCGTCCGTCCTGGCCCGCGGCGCCGTCGAGCACCCCGTCGAGGGCACGATCCTGAGCGTCCTCGCCGAAGCCGCCGCGGCCTGCGCGGCGGCCCCCGGAACCGCGCTCCCGGAGGCCGCGCGGGCCGCCGCCGCGGGCGCCCGGCAGGCGCTGCGCCGCACCCCCGGCCAGCTGGAGGTGCTGGCCCGCAGCGGCGTCGTGGACGCCGGCGCGGCCGGGCTCTGCGTGGTGCTCGACACCCTCGCCGCCGTGATCACCGACGAGTACCCCGAGCGGTACGACGTCCCGCCCCGCACCGCCGGGACGCCCGCGCCCGCGGGCCGGACCCGGGCGCCGCAGGGCTTCGGCTACGAGGTGATGTACCTGCTGGACGCGCCCGACGGCGCCGTCCACACCCTGCGCGAACGCCTCGACGTCCTCGGCGACTCCCTCGTCGTCGTCGGCGGCGACGGGCTGTGGAACGTGCACGTCCACGTCGACGACGCCGGGGCCGCCGTCGAGGCGGGCATGGCGGCGGGACGCCCGCACCGGATCCGCGTCACCTACCTGGACGCCGCCGAAGGCGGACCGCACGCGCCGCACACCGGCCGCGCGGTGGTTGCCGTCACCGCCGCCGACGGGCTGGCCGCGCTGTTCGAGGAGAGCGGGGCCCGGGTCGTGCGGCGCGAGCCCGGAGCCGTCCCGCCCCTCGCGGTGCTCGCCGAGGCCATCCTCGCCGCGGGCGACGAGGTGGCCGTGCTGCCGAACGAGCCGGAGGTCCTCGCCCTCGCCGAGGCCGCCGCGGAGCGCGCGAGGGACGGCGGCGCGCGGATCGCGGTGGTCCCGACGAAGGCGTCCGTCCAGGGCATGGCGGCGCTCGCCGTGCACGACCCGCTGCGCCGCTTCGCCGAGGACGTGATCGAGATGACCCGCGCCGCCGGCGCCACCCGCTTCGGCCACCTGGAGGTCGCCGCGCAGGAGGCGGTGACGAGCGCCGGCCTCTGCCAGCCCGGCGACGTCCTCGGCCTGATCGAGGGCGACGTCGCGACGATCGGCGCGGACCTCGCCGCGGTGGCCCGCGACGTCCTCGACCGGATGCTGTCGGGCGGCGGCGAGCTGGTCACGCTGATCCCCGGCCGGCACGCCCCGCCCGGCCTCGCCGCCGGCCTGGAGGACCATCTGCGCCGGCGGCGCCCCGACGCGGAGGTCGGCGTCTACGCCGGCGACCAGGAACGCTACCCCCTCCTCATCGGCGTCGAGTGATTCCCGTCGTCCCCATCGGCTAGAAAAGACCCGTGGCAACTCTCGACGAGCCGTTGCGCAAGGTCCTCGGCGACAAGACGGCCAACGCGCTGAAGAAGGGCCTCGACCTGCACACGGTCGGCGACCTGCTGCACCACTACCCGCGCCGCTACGCCCACCGCGGCGAGCTGACGCAGCTCAGCGGCCTGCAGGACGGCGAGCACGTGACGGTCATGGCCGAGGTCGTGAAGGTGCAGGGCCGCTCCCTCACCCGCAGCCCCGGGTACGTCCTGGAGATCACCGTCACCGACGGGACCGGCGAGCTCAAGCTCAGCTTCTTCGGCCGCAAGGGCTCCTACCGTCCCGAGAAGGAGCTGTCCCCGGGCACCCGCGGCCTGTTCGCCGGGAAGATCAGCACCTACGTGCCCCGCAGCGGCAGGACCGTCCGGCAGCTGACCCACCCGCAGTACAAGGTCGTCCACGAGAAGGGCGCCGAGGAGGCCGCGCAGGAGTGGGCCGACGAGATCATCCCGATCTACCCGTCCGCCAAGTCGCTGCCCATCGAGGCGATCAGCACGTCCGTCGAGACCGTCCTCGGCCAGCTCGACCTGCCGGACGACCCCATGCCCGCCGCGCTCCTGCGCCGCCGCCACCTGATCGGCCTGCGGGAGGCGTACGAGGGCATCCACCGCCCCCGCACCTGGGACGAGCTGGGCCGCGCCAAGGCCCGCCTCAAGTGGGACGAGGCCTTCGTCGTCCAGGTGGCCCTGGCCCAGCGCCGCGTCGCCGCCGCGTCCCTGCCCGCCAAGCCCCGCCCCCCGTCCTTCGAGGGCGTCCAGTCGGAGTTCGACGCGCGCCTGCCCTTCGAACTCACCGAGGGCCAGCGCCAGGTGGGCGACGAGATAGCCGCCGACCTGGCTGAACACCACCCGATGCACCGCCTCCTCCAAGGCGACGTCGGCGCCGGAAAGACGGTGGTCGCGTTGCGGGCGATGTTGCAGGTGGTGGACGGGGGAGGGCAGGCGGCGCTGCTGGCGCCGACCGAGGTGCTCGCGCAGCAGCACTACCGGTCGATCACCGGGATGCTCGGCGACCTGGCGCAGGCGGGGCAGATCGGCGGCGCCGAGCACGCCACCCGGGTGGCGCTGCTGACCGGGTCGCAGGGGGCGAAGGCGCGCAAGGAGGCGCTGCTGGAGGCGGCGTCCGGCGCGGCCGGGATCGTCGTCGGCACCCACGCGCTGCTGCAGGAAACCGTCCAGTTCGCCGACCTCGGGCTCGTCGTGGTCGACGAGCAGCACAGGTTCGGCGTCGAGCAGCGCGACGCCCTGCGCGAGAAGGTCGACGGCGGCCGTCCCCACGTGCTGGTCATGACGGCGACGCCGATTCCGCGCACCGTGGCCATGACCGTCTTCGGCGATCTGGAGACTTCGGTGCTCGGGCAGCTCCCGGCGGGCCGGTCGCAGATCCAGACGCACGTCGTCCCGCCGGAGAAGCCCGCGTTCCTCGCCCGCACCTGGGAGCGCATCAAGGAGGAGGCGGCGAACGGCCGGCAGATCTACATCGTCTGCCCGCGCATCGGCGAGCAGGAGGGCGACGAGGGCGACGCCGTCGTCGCCGAGGAGGGCGAGCGCCGGTCCCCGCTGGGGATCATGGAGGTGCTGCCGAAGTTGGAGGAGCTCCTCGACGGGCTGCGCATCGGCGTCCTGCACGGCAAGCTGCACCCGGACGAGAAGGACGCGGTGATGCGCCGCTTCACCGCGCGGGAGCTCGACGTCCTGCTCGCCACCACGGTCATCGAGGTCGGCGTGGACGTGCCCAACGCCACCGTCATGGTGATCATGGATGCGGACCGGTTCGGCGTCTCCCAGCTCCACCAGCTGCGCGGGCGCGTCGGCCGCGGCTCCCTGCACGGCCTCTGCCTGCTCGTCACCGACGCCGCGCCGGGCAGCAAGGCCCGCGAGCGGCTGGACGCGGTCGCCTCCACCACCGACGGGTTCAAGCTGTCCCGGCTCGACCTGGAGCAGCGCCGCGAGGGCGACGTGCTCGGCGCCGCGCAGGCCGGCCGCTCGTCCAGCCTGCGGCTGCTCACGCTCCAGCGCGACGAGGACGTCATCCGCGACGCCCGCGAGGAGGCCACCGCGCTCGTCGAGGCCGATCCGGACCTGTCGGAGCATCCCGGCCTGGCCACCGTCCTGGCGTCCCTGCTGGACGAGGAGCGCGCGGACTTCCTGGAGAAGACATAACCGGTATTGCCGACCTATTTGGTTGACAACAGCGCCCGGGCGGGACACGATGAACGCGTGAACCCGAGTCGTGCGCTGATCGCCCGCCTCCACGTCGACCTCCGGCGCCAGGCGAGCGCCCTGTGTTCCCGTCGCTGATCCCGAGCCCCCGGCGGGCCCCTGCCCGCCTCCGGATCCGACGGCCGACCAGGAGGCCACCCCCATGACTCGAAGCATCCGGCTCGACCAGGCGGAGGCGTCCCTCCGCGACCCCGACCCCGCGACCCGCGCCGGCGCCCTCACGGCGCTCGCCCGCGCCGCCCGCGCCGGAGAAGCGCCCCGCGGCACCGGCGACACCTTCGCCTGGGCGCTCGCCGACGAACACGAAGACGTCCGCCGCGTCGCCGCCGACGCCCTGCGCGACCTGCCCGAACTCTACTTCGGCGACGACGGCGTCGACGCCCTGCTCCTCGCCGCGGCCCGCGGTCGCGACACCGCCGTCCGCGACACCGCCGCCGACCTCATCGGCATCCTCGCCAAAGGCGCCGGCGAACTGTACACCCAGGGCTTCGAGGACGACGAACCGCAGGTCCGCATCCAGGCCGTCCTCGGCCTCATCGCGCTGCGCGAGACCGCCCGAGTCGCCGAGGCCGCCGACGACCCCTCCCGCGAGGTCCGCGTCGCCGTCGCCGAAGGCCTCGGCCGCCTCGCCCACCCCTCCGGCCTCCCCGCGCTCGAACACCTCCTCACCGACCACGACCCCGTCGTCCGCATCGCCGCCCTCACCGCCGCCGCCGAACTCGGCATCCCCGAACCCCTCGAAGGACGCGTCGTCACCGCGATCGCCCACACCAACTGGCAGGTCCGCTGCCACGCCGTCCGCGCCCTCGCCCAGGCCCGCCCCGACGTCGCCGTCCAACCCCTCATCAAGGCCCTGCACGACCGCACGGTCGACGTCCGCAGAGCCGCCGTCCAGGCCCTCGAACAGTGGGCCACCGACAACCCGGAGGTAGTGACCGCCCTGACCGAAACCCTCGCCGACCCCGACCCAGGCGTCCGAACCCAAGCCCGCTGGAGTTTGGCGTAATTTTGGCCTTTTTCTCCTCCTTCGGGCCTGGCGGCCCTCCATCGTCGATAAAGGCGGGCGATCGCTGGCATCGCTTCGTCTCGCCTGGCGGCTCGCTGCGCGATCAGATTCTTGCTTCGCTTGAATCTGCCTTCGGACGCGATCGCAACCGGGAGGTCGTTGCGGGGTTGCTGCGGTGGCTGAGGCCGTCGTAGTAGTGGGTTTCTGTTGTCTTGCACGGCTCGCCTGGCGGCTCGCTAGGCGCTGAGAGTTCTCGCGCTCGCTCGAACTCGGCTTCGTGGGCGGTCGCGAGAGTGACGTGGCCGGTCCTTCGGTCCGGAGTTGGTACCGGCCGCGAGCGGGCCGTCAGCGTGGCACGGCGCTGGCGGCCCGCTGTATTTATTGCCTTTTTCTCCTCCTTCGGGCCTGGCGGCCCTCCATCGTCGATAAAGGCGGGCGATCGCTGGCATCGCTTCGTCTCGCCTGGCGGCTCGCTGCGCGATCAGGTTCTCGCTTCGCTCGAACCTGCCTTCGGACGCGATCGCGGCTGCTGGGGTCGTTGCGGGGTTGGGAGACGGCTGGGGTTGTTGCAGGTGGGGGCTCTCGGGGTGACGGCAATGCGGTGGGTGCGCCTTGGTGGGCCGATACTAAGACCGTGAGTCGGGTTATTGCGGGTAGTGCTGGGGGGCGGCGGTTGGCCGTGCCGGCGGGGCGGGAGACCCGGCCGACCAGCGATCGGGCGCGGGAGGGGCTTTTCTCCACGGTTCTGGCGTTGCTCGGGCCGCTGGACGGGCTGCGTGTCGCCGATCTGTACGCGGGGTCGGGGGCGGTGGGGCTTGAAGCGCTGTCGCGGGGGGCCGGGCATGCGCTGCTGGTCGAGTCGCATCCGCGGGCGATGAAGGTGATCCGGCAGAACGCCGAGACGCTCGGGTTGCCGGGTGCCGTCCCCTGCGCCGACAAGGTGGAGCGGCTCGTCCGCAAGGCGCCGGACGAGCCCTACGACCTGATTTTCGCCGACCCGCCTTACGCGCTGGCGGACGTGTCCGTGACCTCTCTGCTGGAGGAGCTGCGCGACAACGGGTGGGCGTCCCCGGATGCGCTGGTCGTGGTGGAACGCGCCGCGCGGGGCCCGGCGCTGGAGTGGCCCGACGGGTATGAGGCGGAGCGGGAGCGGCGTTACGGCGAGGCGGTGTTCTGGTACGGCCGTGCGGTCGCCCGTTGACATTCCGGTGGTTCGGGTAGGGGAACGCCCATGAAGCCCGGGATCGACCGCGCGGTGGCGCGTACCTGGGTCATCACCCTGCTCTTTTTTCTGGCGCTGATGGTGAACGTCACCTACGTACAGGGCTTCCAGGCGCAGAGCCTGCGGGACGACTCGCTCAACGCCCGGCAGTTCGAGGACCGGTTCAAGATCGACCGGGGGCCGATCGTGGCGGGCGGCGAACGGCTCGCGTGGTCCGAGCAGGTCGGCGACGACCGGTTCCAGCGCCGCTACAAGGACGGCGCCGCGTTCGCGCCGGTCACCGGCTACTTCTCGGTGTTCTCCCAGACCGGTCTGGAGGAGGCCGAGAACCATTTCCTGGACGGGACCGACGCCCGTCTCGCCACCTCCAACCTCGTCGACAAACTGATCGGCAAGCACGTCCCCGGCGGGACGGTGGAGTCCACCATCGATCCGGACGCGCAGCGCGCCGCCTACGAGGCGCTGAAGTCCAGCGGCGCGGGCCGGGGCGCGGCGGTCGTCCTCGACGCGCGCACCGGCGCGATCCGGGTGATGGCCTCCACGCCGTCCTACGACCCGAACGAGGTGTCGACGCTCGACCGGAAACGGGCCACCGAGGCGTTCGACCGGCTCGGCGACCAGCCGCGCAAGCCGCTGCTCAACAAGGCCGCCTACGAGCTGTTCCCGCCCGGCTCCACGTTCAAGACCGTGGTCGCCGCGGCGGCGCTGAGGTCGGGCACGAGCGAGGACACGCGGGTCAGGGCCGGGCGCAGCTACAGGCCTCCGGGCGCCGGGCAGGCGATCAACAACGACGCGGGCGACATCGGCGGCTCCTGCGACCTCTCCCGGATCCCTCTCATCGAGGCGTACGCGCAGTCGTGCAACACCACGTTCGCCTATATGGGCGCCCAGAAACCGGGCAACGACGCCGTGAACGCGCAGGCGGGCAGGTTCGGGTTCGATGACCGGATCGAGTTCGCGCACGGCCTGAAGAGCGCCTCCAGTTCCTTCCCGTTGACCGACCAGCCGTCGCTCAGCGCGCTCGGCTCCATCGGGCAGGGCAGCACGGTCGCCTCGCCGCTGCAGATGGCCATGGTCGCCGCCGCGGTCCTCGACGACGGGGAGGTCATGCGGCCCCGGCTGGTGGACAGGCTGCGCGCCCCGGACGGGTCGACGGTCGACAAGATCTCGTCCCAGCGGATGTCGCGCGCGCTGACGGCGGACCAGGCGAAGCAGTTGCGGGACATGATGGAGGCCGTGGTCGAGCGGGGCACCGGCAAGTCGCTGCGGGGGACGTCCATCCTCGGCGGCAAGACCGGGACCGCCGACGTCGAGGGCGCTTCCTACAACGACCGCTGGTTCATCGGGTTCGGCCCGCGCAGCGACCCCCGGTACGCCGTCGCGGTGATGACCGAGGCGTCCGGCTACGGCATCGAGTCGGGCCCCGTCGCCGCCAGGATCATCGACGCGCTGCGCGGCTGAGGACGGCCCCGGCGAGCCCGGTGGAAACCCGGCCGAATGCGATTTGGTACGTTCACGCCGCAGGTCAGAAACCGGGACCGAAGGGGTTCGCGCCGTGCGCCGTGTCGTCTGTCCGGGATCGTTCGACCCCGTCACCAACGGGCATCTCGACATCATCAGCCGCGCCTCCCGCCTCTACGACGAGGTGGTCGTCGCCGTGCTGATCAACAAGAGCAAGAAGAGCCTGTTCACCGTGGACGAGCGTGCCGACATGATCTCCGAGGTCACCCGGGAGTACGGCAACGTGTCGGTCGACACCTTCTACGGGCTCACCGTCGACTACTGCAAGGAGCAGGACATCCCGGTGATCGTCCGGGGGCTCCGGGCCGTCAGCGACTACGAGTACGAGCTGCAGATGGCCCAGATGAACCACCGGATCGCCGGCGTGGAGACGCTGTTCATGGCGACCAACCCCGAGTACGCGTTCCTGTCCTCCAGCCTGATGAAGGAGGTCGTGAGATTCGGCGGGGACGTCTCCGGCCTCGTTCCCGACAGCGTCCACGACCGGCTGGTGCAGCGGCTCCAGAAGGACGGCTGACCGGCCTGCTCCTGGTGGACGGGCCGCGAGTTGGGTCAGCGGCCGGTGTTCGGTACCCTGGGACCTCGGCCATCACAGGCGGCCGCCGTTCCACCATGCCTCACGAAAGCAGGATTCCGCTGACACGCAACGATCCCAATGCCCCGTTCAAGCTCGACACCCGAGCTCTGAGCAGGCAACCCGGGTCGTCGCGGGAGGAGCACCTGACCGTGCCGGCACCGGAGAATTTCGGCGTCGAGATGGTGGGCGTCCCCGAGGGCGCCGCGATCGAGCTGGACCTCCGGCTCGAAGCGGTCCTTGAGGGGGTGCTCGTCACCGGCACGGCGACGGTCCCTCTCAAGGGGGAGTGCTCCCGCTGCCTCGACCCGATCGCCTCGACCTTCGAGGCGGACTTCCAGGAGCTGTACGTCTACGACGACACCCGCTCAGGCGGGAACGCCGACGACGACGAGCTCCGCCTCGAGGGCGACCTGATCGACCTCGAACCGGTCCTGCGGGACGCGGTGGTGCTCGCACTGCCGCTCTCCCCGCTGTGCCGGGACGACTGCCCGGGCCTGTGCCCGGACTGCGGTGCGCGGCTCGCCGACGTCGAGCCGGGCCACCGACACGACGTCGCCGACCCCCGGTGGGCGGCGCTGCGGGACCTTGCCGGCGACAACGCGCCGGCAGCCCCCGACCGGGGGAACGGGAGCTCCGGCACCCGTGATTCATCGGATCGAGAAGGAAAGCAGGAGGGCTGACGTGGCCGTCCCGAAGCGGAAGAAGTCGCGCAGCAACACGCGGCACCGGCGCTCGCAGTGGAAGACCGCCGCGCCGAACCTGGTCGAGTGCCCGACGTGCCGCGACCACAAGCTGCCGCACACTGCGTGCGCGACGTGCGGAACCTACGACCGGCGGCAGGTCATCGCCCCGTCGGCCTGAGTCTTCTCGCATCCTGGGGGGCGGATCCGCGCATGCGGCCCGCCCCTCACGGTGCGGAAGGACACGCACCCCGACCACCCGGCGCGTGACGTCGGCGTGGTGACCGGCGCGGAGACTGCGCCCGGAGCCGTGGTGCACGCCGGGATCAGACCGACCGGCGCGCACCTCGTCTTCGCGGACCCTCCCCGCCGAGCGTCCTCGCCGTCCGGCCCATCGGCCGCGCGCCGCAGAGGCGACCGCGCGCCGCGCGGTGCACGGCCTGCGAGGAGGGCCTGTGAGCGCTAAGAAGAACGACCCCGCGCCGGAGCGCGCGGAACTGACCGGCGCGCTCGGCGTCGACGTGGACGACGAGCTGCTCGAACGCGCCCTGACACACCGTTCCTACGCCTACGAGAACGGCGGCCTGCCCACCAACGAGCGCCTGGAGTTCCTCGGCGACTCGGTGCTGGGCCTCGTCGTCACCGACACCCTGTTCCGCGGCCACCCCGACCTGCCCGAGGGGCAGCTCGCCAAGCTGCGCGCCGCCGTGGTCAACATGCGCGCCCTCGCCGGAGTCGCCCGCGGCCTCGGCGTCGGGGCCCACATCCGGCTCGGCCGCGGCGAGGAGGGCACCGGGGGCCGCGACAAGGCCTCGATCCTCGCCGACACGCTGGAGGCGCTGATCGGCGCCGTCTACCTCGACCGGGGCCTCGGCGAGGCGTCCGCCCTGGTGCACCGGCTCTTCGACGCGCTGATCAAGCGCTCGGCGGGCCTCGGCGCCGGCCTGGACTGGAAGACCTCGCTGCAGGAGCTCACCGCCGTCGAGGAGCTCGGCGTCCCCGAGTACCACGTCGCCGAGAGCGGTCCCGACCACCAGAAGACGTTCCGCGCCTCCGTGCGGGTCGGCGGCCAGACCTACGGGTCCGGCGAGGGCCGCAGCAAGAAGGAGGCCGAGCAGCACGCCGCCGAGGCCGCCTGGAACGCCATCCGCGAGCTCGTCGTCGAGCGCGAGGCGGCGCAGGCCGGCCCGCCGCAGGGCGAGGACCCGGCCAGGGAGGCCGGGCAGGCGGCGCAGGCCGGTGCCTGAGCTTCCCGAGGTCGAGGTCGTCCGGCGGGGCCTGGAAAGCTGGACGACCGGCCGCACCGTCGCGTCCGCCGAGGTCCTGCACCCGCGGTCGGTCCGCCGCCACGCCGAGGGCCCCGCCGACTTCGCCGGGCGTCTCGCCAAGCGCACCATGCTGGCCCCCCGGCGCCGCGGCAAGTACCTGTGGATCCCGCTCCAGGCCGAGGACGACGGCGCCCCCGGCGAGGCGCTGCTCGCGCACCTCGGCATGAGCGGGCAGCTGCTCGTCGGCGAGCCCGGCCGGGAACGCGAGAAGCACCTGCGGGTCCGCGTCGAGTTCGACGACGACGGCCTCGACCTGCGCTTCGTCGACCAGCGCACCTTCGGGCACCTCATGGTCGCCGACCTCGTCCCCGACGCCTTCGCCGCGGGCGCGCTCGTCCCCGAGCCGATCGGGCACATCGCCGCCGACCCGCTGGAGGACGCCTTCGACGCGGAGGCCTTCTACCGCGCCCTGCGCCGCCGCAAGACCGGGATCAAGCGGGCCCTGCTCGACCAGTCCCTCGTCAGCGGGGTCGGCAACATCTACGCCGACGAGGCCCTGTGGCGCGCCAGGCTGCACTGGGCGCGGCCGACCGAGACGATGACCCGGGCGGACGCCGCGCGCGTCCTGGAGGCCGCACGAGAGGTCATGACGGCCGCCCTGGAGGTCGGCGGCACCTCCTTCGACAGCCTCTACGTGAACGTCAACGGTGAGAGCGGCTACTTCGAGCGGTCCCTGGACGCCTACGGGCGGCGGGACGAGCCCTGCCGCCGCTGCGGCTCGCCGATCCGCCGCGACGAGTTCATGAACCGCTCGTCCTACAGCTGCCCGGTGTGCCAGCCCCGCCCCAGGCGGGCACGGTACTAGCGGGACCGAGAGGGGAGCGATGAGCGAGGACGACGAGATCGTGCGGCTCACGGCCTGGGTGCGGGGACGCGTCCAGGGCGTCGGGTTCCGCTGGTGGGTCAGGTCGCGGGCGCTCGAACTGGGCCTCGCCGGCAGCGCGACCAACCTCAGCGACGGCCGCGTCGAGGTCGTGGCCGAGGGCCCGCGCGCCGGCTGCCGGCGCCTCTTGGAGATGCTCGACGGCGACGTTCCGGGCGGCGTTCCCGGACGTCCCGGCGCTGTGACCGGCGTCGTCGACCGCTGGGGCCCGCCCCGCGGGGAGGCCTCCGGGTTCCGGGAACGCTGACCGGGTAGGGAGTACCGGTTTGTACCTGCTAAACTAGTAGAGGAAGGTTGTTACCGGCCTGTGATGTGCGGCTTGACCAGGACACCGGCCGGTGCGACTCTAGACGGTACGCGCACCGCTTTCAGCAGTTTCCCGTGCGCGATCCCTGCTGGTTACTCAGCGTGGAGGACCCTTAGTCATGGCGAAGGCTCTACTCGGCCACGTCGGCGGTCCCGACCCCCGGATGGTCGCGGAGATGCGGCGCCTGCAGCAGCGCGTACGTGACCTGGAGGCCGAACTCGTACGGCTCCAGGCAGAGAACGACGCGCTCGCGACGGCGACGGACGACGAAGTGATGTCGCTCCCGGTGAAGGACCGCGAACCGGTTCTTACTTAATGCGTTTTTCTCCTCCTTCGGGCCTGGCGGCCCTCCATCGTCGATAAACGCGTGCGATCGCTGGCATCGCTCCGTCTCGCCTTGGCGGCTCGCTGCGCGATCAGGTTCTTGCTTCGCTCGAACCTGCCTTCGGACGCGATCGCGGCCCCCCAGGTCGTCGCGGGGTTGCGGCGGTGGTTGAGGCCGTCGCAGTAGTCGGCCGGAGGCTGTGGACACGGCTCGCCTTGGCGGCTCGCTACGTCCTCAGGTGCGCGGGTACCACCGGTTACCGGACGCTACCCAGCCGTTGAGGGTTGTCGCAAGTGCCGAGCGCTCGTAGCAGCGCCCGGCCGGCCGACCTCGCGTCCCCAGGGCGACCTCCAGCCTCCCCACCGGGCCAACCGGGGGTCGACGATGGAGATCTTTCGTCTCCCCTGAGGGTGCTGCGCGATCAGGCCTCCCAACTTCGAACGCGCAATCGAACGCGCTCGCACCCCTGACGCCACCACGGGTCCGGTGCTCGCCTCAGCATCCCTTCTCGCCCGCACCCTGAGGTGTACCGCCAGTGGCGGCGTGTGGACGATCGGACGATCGTGAGGACCACCCGTCGCGTCAGCTCCCTGCTACACCATGGAGTCCCCCGGGCTTGTGCCAGCCCTCGTCCCGTCGCGCCCAGCGCACCCGCCCTCGGCCCCACCACTGCGATCCACGCCCCGCCCCCCGGCGACCGAGCGACGACCCTAAGAGTTGCGACCGCGCCCGAAGGGTGCGAGCCCGCAACCCACTCACCGGACGCAAGCCCCAGGGCCGCCAGGCCCGAAGGGCGACCCGGATCACAACGGACGCGCCGACCTCAGCCCCCACCGCAACCACGCAACAACCTCAATGGTTGCGATCGCGTCCGAAGGCAGGTTCGAGCGAAGCAAGAACCTGATCGCGCAGCGAGCCGCCAAGGCGAGTCGGAGCGATGCCAGCGATCGCCCCGCTTTTTTCGACGATGGAGGGCCGCCAGGCCCGAAGGAGGAGAAAGAAGCCAGAAAACCAGTATCGTGCTTCGGATGTTCGGGGTGTGGGTGTCGTAGGAGGGGGGCTCCTGGCGCGTGTATCTGAAGACTTTGACGTTGCGCGGGTTCAAGTCCTTCGCGTCCTCCACCACGCTCAAGTTCGAGCCGGGGATCACGGCTGTGGTGGGGCCCAACGGGTCGGGCAAGTCGAACGTCGTGGACGCGCTGGCCTGGGTGATGGGGGAGCAGGGCGCCAAGTCGCTGCGCGGCGGCAAGATGGAGGACGTCATCTTCGCCGGGACGTCGAACCGGGCGCCGCTGGGGCGTGCCGAGGTCGTGCTGACGATCGACAACTCCGATGGTGCGCTGCCGATCGACTACTCCGAGGTCACCATCAGCCGGTTGATGTTCCGGTCGGGGTCGAGCGAGTACGCGATCAACGGGGACGCGTGCCGGCTGCTGGACATCCAGGAGCTGCTGTCGGACTCCGGCATCGGCCGCGAGATGCACGTGATCATCGGGCAGGGGCAGCTCGACCGGGTCCTGCACTCGGGGCCGGAGGGGCGGCGGGCGGTGATCGAGGAGGCGGCCGGCGTCCTCAAGCACCGCAAGCGCAAGGAGAAGGCGCTCCGCAAGCTGGACGCGATGCAGGGCAATCTGACGCGCGTGCAGGACCTGACGGGTGAGCTGCGGCGGCAGTTGAAGCCCCTCGGCCGGCAGGCGGAGATCGCGCGCCGGGCCGCGGTGATCCAGGCGGATCTGCGGGACGCCCGGCTGCGGCTGCTCGCCGACGACCTGGTCACGCTGCGGACGAGGCTGGAGCAGGAGGCGGCCGACGAGGCCGCCATCCGGGAGCGGCGCACGGAGACCGAGCGGGCGCTGGCGGGGGCGCAGGAGCGCGAGGCGGTCCTGGAGGCCGAGGAGGCGGAGCAGGCGCCGAGGCTCGCGCAGGTGCAGGACACCTGGTTCCGGTTGTCGGCGCTGAAGGAGCGGCTCCGCGGCGTCGCCGACCTCGCGGCCGAGCGGCACCGCAACGCCGCCGAGGCGCGCGAGGAGGAGCGGCGCGGCCGCGATCCCGAGGACATGGAGCGCGAGGCCGCCGAGATCCGCGAGCAGGAGGAGATGCTCCGCGAGGCGCTGGACGAGGCCCGGGACGGGCTCTCC
Source organism: Actinomadura verrucosospora (assembly GCF_039540335.1). Classification (NCBI taxonomy): domain Bacteria; kingdom Bacillati; phylum Actinomycetota; class Actinomycetes; order Streptosporangiales; family Thermomonosporaceae; genus Actinomadura; species Actinomadura verrucosospora. Next base: position 133,861 of record NZ_BAABEV010000007.1, read on the forward strand.
GGCGCCGTGGAGGAGCGGTCGGCGGCCGAGGAGGCCCTGGCCGTGGAGGAGCGGCGGCTCCAGTCCGCCGCCCGCGCCGCCGCGGACCGCCGCGAGGAACTGGCCCGGCTGCGCGGCCGGGTGGAGGCGCTGCGCAGCAAGGCGCAGGCGGGAAGGTCGGAGATCGGCCGGCTCGCGGACGCGCGGGAGGAGGCCGACCAGCGCGCCGAGTCCGCGCAGGCCGAGTTCGAGGCGTTCGAGGCGGAGGTCGTCGAGGACCCGGCGCTCGCCGCCGAGCACGAGGCGGTGCAGGAGGCGCTCGCCGCGGCCAAGGACGCCGCCGAGACGGCCCGCGCCGCCGTGGACGGCCCGCGCCGCGCGCTGAAGGAGGCGCGGTCGGCGGCGGGCGCGGCCCGCACCGCCGACCAGACGGCGCAGAAGAAGGTCGCGGCCCTCCAGGCGCGGATCGAGGCTCTGAACCTGACGCTCGCCAGCGCCGCCGACGGCGGGGAGGCGCTGCTGTCGGCGGGCGCCGACGGGTCGCTCGGCGGGGTGCTGGGCACGGTCGCGTCGCTGCTGAACGTCCGGCCCGGGTACGAGACCGCCGTCGCCGCCGCGCTCGGCGGCGCCGCCGAGGCCGTCGCGGTCGGGTCGCTGGAGACCGCGGAGGCCGCGCTCGCGCTGCTGCGCTCCCGCGACGCCGGGCGCGCCGGGCTGGTCATCGGCGGCGGGGCGCCCGTGCTGGGGGAGCGGGTCGCGGGGGCCGACTACGCGATCGACGCGGTCAGCGTCCCTGACTCCGTGCGTCCCGCGTTCGAGCATCTGCTGCGGGACGTGGTCGTGGTCGATGACGTTCCCGCCGCGGCCGCGCTCGTGCGCGGGGAGGCGTCGCTGCGGGCCGTCACGCGGGACGGGGAGCTCGTCGGGGCGCACTGGGCGCAGGGCGGCGGCGCGGGCGGGGGGCAGGGCCTCCTGCAGATGCGCGCGACGCTCGACCAGGCCACCGAGGATCTCGCCGCGGCCGAGACCGCCGCTGCCGCCGCCGCCGACGGGCTCGCCGAGGCGGTGGAGGGCGAGCACGCCGCGCAGGCCGCCGCCGCGGCGGCCGCGGCCGCGGCCGGTGACGCCCGGGCGGGGGTCGACCGCGCGCAGTCCGAGCTCGACCGCGTCCGCGCGCGGCTGCGGGAGCACGACGCGCAGGCGGCGCTGGAGGCCAAGCGCGCCGCCCGCCTGGAGGCCGACGTCCGGGCCGCGCGGGGCGAGGCCGAGCGGCTGACCAAGGCCCTCGACGCGGCCGGGGAGTCCCTCGAACGCGACACCGAGGCGGCCGAGGAGCTGGCGGTGCGGCTCGCCGAGGCCGAGGAGGCCGCCGAGGTCGCCGAGGAGGCCGGGCACGACACCGAGGCGCGCGACGAGCTGAACGCCCGCTGCCAGGAGCTGCGCACCGCGGAGATGGAGGCGCGGCTCGCGGTCCGCACCGCCGAGGAGCGCGTCCAGGCCATCGCCGGACGCGCCGACGCCCTCGAACGCGGCGCCCAGCGCGAGCGCGAGGAGCGGTCCCGCGCCGCCCAGCGCCGCGCCCGCCGGGAGGAGCAGGCCCGGGTCGCCAAGGCCGTCCTGCGGGGCGCCCGCGCGGCCCTGGAGCGCATCGAGCACTCGCTCGCCGCGGCGGTGCGCCGCCGCGAGGCCGCGGAGCAGGCCAAGGCGGCGCGCGAGGCGGAGCTGAAGGTGGTCCGCGGGCAGGTGCGCGAGCTGTCCTCGGCGCTCGAACGCCTCGTCAACGTCGTGCACGGCAACGAGGTCGCCCGCGCGGAGCAGCGGCTGCGGCTGGAGCAGTTCGAGCAGCGGGCCCTGGAGGAGTTCGGCCTGGAGGTCGAGGCGCTGGTGTCGGAGTACGGGCCCGACCAGCCCGTCCCGGCCGACCCGGACAAGGGCGAGGACGCGCGTCCCGTCCCGTACGAGCGGGCCGTCCAGGAGAAGCGCGCCAAGGCCGCCGAGCGGCAGCTCAACCAGCTCGGCAAGGTCAACCCGCTCGCGCTGGAGGAGTTCGCCGCCTTGGAGGAGCGGCACGCGTTCCTCACCTCCCAGCTGGAGGACCTGAAGAAGACCCAGCGCGAGCTGCTCGGCCTCGTGAAGGAGGTCGACGACCGCGTCCAGCAGGTGTTCGGCACCGCCTACGAGGACACCGCCCGCGAGTTCGAGCGGATCTTCGCCCGGCTGTTCCCCGGCGGCGAGGGCAGCCTGTCGCTGACCGAGCCGGGCGACATGCTCACCACGGGCGTCGAGGTCGCGGCGCGCCCGCCCGGCAAGAAGGTGAAGCGGCTGTCGCTGCTGTCGGGCGGCGAGCGGTCCCTGGTGGCCATCGCGTTCCTCGTCGCGGTGTTCAAGGCGCGCCCGTCCCCGTTCTACGTGCTGGACGAGGTCGAGGCCGCGCTCGACGACACCAACACCCAGCGGCTCATCACGGTCTTCGAGGAGCTGCGCGAGTCGTCACAGCTGATCGTGATCACGCACCAGAAGCGCACCATGGAGGGCGCCGACGCCCTCTACGGCGTCAGCATGCGCGGCGACGGCGTCACCCAGGTCGTCAGCCAGCGCCTGCGCGACCTCGACTGACCGGCCCCGGTCACGGTTCGGAGGCGGGCGTGAAGAGGTAGCCGCGCACTCCGGTGTTGCCGCACGAGGCGAGGATCGTCTCCAGCCCCCCGCTGATCCGGATGTCGACGCCCATGCACATGCGGTGGTCCCGGGTCGCCTCCGGCACGATGTCGAACAGCTGCCCGCCCTTCACCGGCTTGCCCGCCGGCGTCAGCCCGAACCGCTGCAGCGGATCGTCGTCTCCGCACTCCTTCATGTGCAGCGTGGCCCGCTCGGTCTTCTCGTCGAGCGTCGCGCACCACAGCTTGCCCTTCGGCGTCCACGCCTTCAGCTGGAACGTCCCGGCGCTGCCGGGGACGGAGGCGAGCCGTATCCGCTGGAGCCTGTCGTCCGCCACGCACTTGTCCTGCGCCAGCTGCGGGAGGAGTTCTTCGTCCGGGAGGATCGACAGGCAGTCGCCGGTCCGCTCGCCGGTGATGGGCATGATCGTGTACCACCCGGCCGGGGGCGCCGCCGACTTGGCGGACGCGCCCGGCGAGGCCTGCGGCCGGTGGGGCTTGCCTCCGCCTCCACCGCCGAACACCCCCGCCAGCGTCGTGACCACCACGCCGAGCGTGATGATCGCGGGCGCCGCCACCATGAGCGACACCGGCCGGCGGTCGGCCTGCCCGCGCGAGGACTTCTTGCGGTGCCGCGGGCCCGGCGGCGTCGCCGCGTGCCGCCCGGAGGAGCCGCTCCCGGAGGATCGGCTGCCGGATGAGCCGCTCCCGGAAGGCGGGGCGGAGGCCATGACGGGAGCCGGGGCGGGAGCCGGGGCGGGAGCCGGGGCGGGGCGGGGAGCCGGGGTCGGCGGCGGAGGCGCCGCGGGGCCGAGGTTCAGCGCCGGCCGTCCTGCGACGCGCCGGTCGCCTTCCGCGCCGCGCCGGTCGCCTTCCATGACGGCGGGGCCGCACAGGCGGTCGTAGACCCGCAGCCACCGCTTGCGCTCGTCCGGCACGAGGCCGCATGTGGCCACGAAGGAGGTCACCAGCCCCCGGCTCGGCAGCGTGTGCCCGCTGAGGAGCGCGTCAAGCCCGGAGGGGACGACCACGCCGTCGGCGTTCATTCGCTCCTCAAGCTCGGAAAGGGGCAGACCGGACCATTGCTGCAGGTGGCGCATGAGGTCGAGCAGATCAGCCGGATCATGCGCCTCCTCCGGCTGCGGGACCGCTCTCGGAGCCGTCACCGGTGTCCTCCCGCGAACGGGAACGCCTGTTCTCGTAGGCATCGTAGCGATCTCCTCGTCCGGAATGACTAATGTTCGCTATGCGGTCTTTGACAAGATCAATGGCGTCATGACTCGGCGCTCGTCAACTGGAGGGGCCCTCGCGATGCCGCGCTCCGGTGCATCCGTTCCGTCTGCCTTGCGGCGTTCTGTTGAGACCAGGGTCGGGACCACGTTCGTCCTGCTGATGCAGCTGCGCGTGCTGGTCATCGGGGTGACCGTGGTGGTGGACGGGCAGGTGCGCGGCGACCCCTGGGCGCTCGGCGTGCTCGTCCTCGCGGCCGTGGTCTCCGGCGTGGTGCTGGCGGGCTGGGAGAAGGTCGTGCTGCGGCTGTTCGAGCAGCCCGCGCTCCTGGCCTTCGACGTCCTCATCGGCTACGCGGTGCTGCAGGTGGGCGGGATCTTCGGCCCCTACTTCCTCGTGACGGTGGTGACCGCCGGTCTCGCGGGGCTGCTGTACCGGTGGCCGGTCACCGCGCTGCTGTGCGCGCAGCAGGCCGTCCTGTACTACGCGGCGCTCTACCGCAACGCGCCCTCCGACGACGGCGGCGACATCGCCATGCCGCTGCTCGTCATGCTGCCCGTCTTCTACGGGGTCGCGGCGCTCGTCGGCACGGTGCTGCGCCGCCTGTTCGACGAGCACGCCTCCGCCGAGGAGACGCGCTGGCGGATGGAGGCGGAGGCGATGGCCGCCGAGGAGCGCACCCGGCTGGCCCGCGAGATGCACGACTCGCTGACCGCGACGCTGTCGGGCATCGCCCTGTCGGCGAACGGCCTGCCCGGCTGGGTCCGCAAGTCCCCCGACCGCGCCGAGCGGGAGGCGCGGCGCATCGCCACGGCGGCCCAGGTCGCCACCCGCGAGGCGCGCTCGCTCATCGCCGAGCTGCGCGACGACTCCGCCGGCGTCCCGCTGGGCGACGCCGTGCGGGTGCTGGCGGGGGAGTGGGAGGGCCGCACCGGCGTCCCGGTGCGGGTGGACGCCGAGGCGGGCGCGGACCTCCCGGCGCCGGCGCGGCGCGAGATGATCACGATCGTGCGGGAGGCGCTGGAGAACGTGGGACGGCACGCGGAGGCGTCCCGCGTCGACATCGTCACGGCCGTCAACGACGGCGACCTGGAGGTGCGCGTGCGGGACGACGGTAAGGGCATGTCCAGACGGCCGGACGACCCCGGCTGGCTGGACGAGCTCGCCCGCGGCGGCCATTACGGCCTCGTGGGCATGCACGAGCGGGCCCGAAGGGCGGGCGGCCGGCTGGCCGTGCGCTCCGTCCCGGGAGGCGGCACCGAGGTCACCGCGTCGATGCCGGCGGGGCCGGAGTCCGAGCCCGCGCGGGCCGCGCTAGGGAGCCGGTGATGGACGAGCCCTTGCGGTACCGCGTCATGGTCGTGGACGACAACGCCTTCATCCGCGCCGGCCTCACCTCCGCGCTGGAGGCCACCGACGACATCGAGGTGGTGGGCGAGGCGGGCGACGGGCGCGAGGCCGAGGAGATGGCCTGGCGGCTGGTGCCCGACGTGGTGCTGCTCGACGTCCGGATGCCGCGCGTCGACGGGGTGAGCGCCGCCGCCGCGCTGAGCCGGACCAGCCGCGTGATCATGCTCACCCAGGTGGAGGAGCCGGAGGTGATCCTGTCGGCCGTCCGCAACGGCGCCGTCGGCTACCTCGTGCACAACACCTTCACGGTGGACGAGCTCGCCGCGGCGATCCGGGACACCGTCCGGCACCGGGCCCACCCCCTCTCGCACGCGGCCAGCGCCGCGCTCATCGACGCCGCGCGGACGGGCCGGCCGGCGGCGCCCGCGGCCGATCCGGCCGAGCAGCGCGCGCGTTTCGGCCTTTCCGCCCGCGAGGTCCAGGTCATGGATCTGATCGTGCGCGGTCATGCGAATCACGACATCGCGGCCAAGCTATTTCTCACCGAGAAAACCGTCAAGAACTACATCAATCGCATTTATGCGAAACTCGGCGCGCCGAACCGGGCCACGGCCATCGTGACCTGGCTCGGCATGCCTCCGGGCGGCTGAGCAGGGCCTCCGCGATTGGGGCCCGCGACCCCCGCCGCTAGGGCCCTAGGGCCCTAGGGGCGCCCGCCGGCCCCGCATAGCGTTCCGGTGAACGAAGCGCATGAAGGACGGCGCCTTTATGGCCGGGCCTTCGCCTATTTCGCCGCCCGGAGGAACGCCATGCTTTTGCCGACCCGAAACAGAATGGCCATGATCACCGGCGGGGTCCTGGCCGCCGGCTGCTCGCTCGCGCTCGCCGGCGCCTCGGGGACGGGCCCGGACCCGGCTCCCGCCCGCGCCGTCGGAGCCCTGGAGAGGTCCGCGCCCGCCATCGCCTACGGGAAGCCGGGCCCGCGGGCTCACGAGGACACCTGGGACTCCGAGCACGCGAAGAAGAAGCGGCCCACCGCGACCGCTGCGCGGCGCTACGGGTGGGGACGCCCGATCGCCTTCGACGGCTTCCGCACTTTCGACCGGCGCGCCTGGGAGGTCTACACCGGACCGGGCAACGGCGGCCGCGGCCGCCGCGTCGCCAAGGCGGTGACCGTCCGGAACGGCGTCCTGCGCATCACCGGCAAGCGCAACGGCGACACCGGGGGCGTCGCCTGGATGAAGGGCGCCCAGAAGGAGGGCCGCTGGGAGGCCCGCGTCAAGGTGAGCCGCGGTTGCGCCTGCTACAACGCCAACCTGCTGCTGTGGCCGGTCGGCGGCGGTGGCGGCACCGACCCGCAGAACGGCGGCGGGGAGATCGACTGGATGGAGACCTACGGCGACGAGGGGCTGCGCAACGGGACCAACTTCTTCCTGCACTACGGACCCGAGAAGGAGTCCCAGCGCCTGAACTCCCACCTGCGCATCGACCTGACCAAGTGGCACGCCTTCGCGGTGGAGTGGAACTCCAGGGGCATCACGGGCTACGTGGACGGGCGCAGGTGGTTCCACACCTCGAAGCGGGAGGCCCTGCCGCCCGGGAAGATGGGGCAGGCCATCCAGCTCGACTGGTTCCCGCAGATGACCAAGCTGACGACCAAGGGGGTCAGCCGGAAGGCCGACGTGACCCTCTCGGTCGACTGGATCAACATGTACCGGCCCTGAGCGGCGGGGCGTCCGGTGTCACTTCACGATCTGCCAGATCTCCCCGTTGTGGCGCAGGGTGAACTCGTCCTGGAGGGTGCGCTCGGTCATGGACCCGCTCTGCGAGTGCAGGGCGGAGAACGGGATGACCGCCTCCTCGTCCACCAGCCGGCCGCCCTTCACGGACACGGTCCGGAGAGCCTGCCGCTCCTGCGGCCGGAGGAGGTGCGGCGTGTTGCGGACACCGGCCGGGCAGTCGCCGCGGAGCGCGGGGCCCCGGAGGAAGTCGCCGTCCTTCGCGACGTAGCGGCACACTCCCTGGTCCCCGGCGGCCTGGCCGCGCAGGAACGCCTGGAGCGCGGCCCGCGCGCCCTCGATCCCCTCCCGAGTGCCGGGGTCGGTGTCCTCCTGTGCGGTAGCCGAGGGCGACTGGGACGGAGCTCGGAACACGTCATCACCGCCGTCTTTGTCGTCACCGCCGCATCCCGACGTGAGAATTGTCGTCGCGAGCGCCGTGACGGCGAGGGCGCCGACGGCGCGGGAGGTGAACCGAAGAGCCATGGTGTGCCTTCCTCGGGGCGGGGATGTCGGCCCATTGTCCGAACGCCGCCTTTCCGGATGATCAGGCGGCAGCCGAAGATTAACGCCTTCACCGGGGGAACGGCCAGCGGTCGCAAGATCGCCAGGTCAGGGGTGGTGTGCGCCCGCCGGGACGGCTCACACCGCCGCGGCTCCTTTTCTCTTATGGGCTGCCCGAGACGCCCGGACAGGAAATGCGGGGCCGGCCCACTCGGATCGCACCGAACGGGTGCGGAGGGTTAGGGCGCGATTATCCCATGAGAAGAAGCAGGAAAGGTCGGCCGGCGGGACGTTGCCACCGTTATGGGCGGCGCTCCGTTGTGCGCCGGGTCGAGTGCCCTCTCGTCTTGACGGACGAACTCGGCGGCCACCGTTTCGGCGGCCACCGTTTCGGCGGCCACCGTTTCGGGGGCGACCAGGGAGGTCGGCGGCCTCGCCGCCATCGGTGAGGTCCGGCGAGATCGGGGAGCGGCCGGAGCGGGTCGCAGGAGTCCGCTCGCGGAGGACGGCTGGGTGCCGCGGTCACAGGGGCCCGCGGCACCCAGTGCCTCCGATCGGGCGGGAGGGCGCTGCTTCCGCGGGCGCGTGACGCGCGTCACATTTCTCTTGGAACGTGACACCGCCCAGCGCTCACCATTTCGGGCGGGGCGGCGGGTGCGGTCTCCGCCGTCTTCCCCCCGCCTATAACCGTTTGGAGACTTCACGTCCGCGCCGGTGACGCGTATTCGGAGGGGATCGGCGTGCACCGACCGTGATGACCCGGCGACGCTGGCGGGCTTGTGTGACCTGGGGTCATCCACTACCCATATGGCCCTGCGGTTCTCCGGCTCCTTCACCGGACTCCCCCCGTCCGGTACGGAGAACCGCCGGAGAGGTGCGACGCATGGATCCCCAGAAACTCAAAGACAATTTCGGCCTGGTGGCCGCGAACGGCCTGGACGTCGCCGAATATTTCTACGCCGACCTTTTCGCGCGGGATCCGCAGCTCAGACGGATGTTCCCCGCGTCGATGGCCAAGCAGCACGAGGTGCTGCTCGCGGCGCTGTCCCAGATCGTCTCGACCGTGGACGACCCCGACGCGCTCGTCCCCTTCCTCAGCGACCTCGGCCGCCGCCACAACGACTTCGGCGTCGTCGCCGAGCACTACGCGCCCGTCGGCGCCAGCCTGCTCGCCACCCTCGCCTACTTCAGCGGTCCGGACTGGAACGCCGACCTCGAACGCGACTGGACGGCCGCCTACGGCGTCGTCGCGAAGGTCATGTCGGAGGCCGCGGCGGAGCCCGTCGCCTGATCCGTGGACTCCCAGCGACTCAAGACCAGCTTCGCGCAGGTCGCCGAGAAGGGCGACGCCGTGGCGCTGTTCTTCTACTCCGACCTCTTCGTCCGCAATCCCCACCTGCGCGACATGTTCCCCATCGGGATGAGCGGGCAGCGCGACAAGCTGCTGCGCGCCCTCGGCCACATCGTGTCCCAGGTGGACGACCTGGCCGTCCTCGTCCCGTTCCTGCAGCAGCTCGGCCGTGACCACCGCAGGTTCGGCATCGTGGCCGAGCACTACCCGCACGTCGGGGCCAGCCTCCTGGCGACCCTGCGGCACTTCTCCGGGGCGGCCTGGACCGACGACCTCGAACGCGACTGGAGCGCCGCCTACGGCCTCGTCGCCAAGGTCATGCTGGAGGCGGCCGACGAGAACGCCCTCAACAGCCCCGCCTGGTGGAACGGCCAGGTCATCGCGGTCGAGCGCCGCCGGTTCGACATCAGCGTCCTCCGGATCCAGCCCGACCGGCCCCTGCCGTACACGCCGGGCCAGTCCGTGGCGCTGGAAGTGCCGTCCCGGCTGCGGCACTGGCGGTACTACTCGATGGCGAACGCGCCGCGACCCGACCATTCCGTCGACTTCCACGTCCGGCTGGTGGACGGCGGCCCCGTGAGCCCGGTGCTGGTCCGCGGGACCCAGATCGGCGACCGCGTCCGCATGGGCGCCCCCATCGGCACGCTCACGCTGGACGAGAGCTCCCCGCGGGACGTTCTGCTCGTCGCGGGCAGCACCGGCCTGGCCCCGCTCAAGGCGATCTTGGAGCAGATATCCCGCCGTGCCGTCCCGCCGCGCGTGCACCTGTTCTTCGGCGCCCGCAGCCGCGACGGCCTCTACGACCTGGAGGACCTGACCAAACTGGCGGAGGGGTTCCCCTGGCTCACCGTCGTCCCGGCCGTGTCGGACGAGCCGGGCGGGCACGGGTTCTCCTCGCTGCTCTATTCGGGGGACGACGGCGTCGAGCACGGCAACCTGTCCGACGTGGTCGCCAGGCGCGGCCCCTGGGACGGTCACGACGCCTACGTGTGCGGGCCGTCCGTCATGGTCGGGCACACCGTCGAGCAGCTGGCGCGGCTCGGCGTCGCCCGTGACCGGATCCGCCTCGAAACCTTCGCCGACGCACAGAGGTGAGCGCGTTGAACTCCCCGAACCTTCCGGTCGTCTCCGAGGGGTCGCGGTTGACCCCGGGCGAACTCCAGTCTGTGGTGTTCGCCCGGGCCGCCCTCGGGCGCCGCGGATACGACGAGGAGCAGGTCCGCAACTTCCTGCAGTACGTGGAGCGGGAACTCGTCAAGATCTTCACCGACAAGGCCGCCCTGGCCGACGAGGTGAACCGGCTGCGCGCCCAGGCGTCCTCGGGCTCCCGCGGCGTGATGGCGCCCGAGGACGCCCACTTCCAGGCCGTCCGCATCCTGTCGCAGGCCCAGCAGACCGCCGACCTGTACGTGGCGGACGCCGAGCGCTACACCAGGGAACTGGCGCACGAGGCGAGGCTGCACCGCGAGGCGATCCTGTCGGACGCCAAGGGCCGCGCGGAGCAGATGCTGGAGGACGCCCACCGCAAGGCGGCCGCCGTCGCCGAGGCGGCCGTCCGCACGGCCCCGCCGCAGCCCGCGCCCTCGCCGAGCCCCGGGACCCTCCCGGACGGAGAGCGCCTCGCCCTGGAGCGCGAGATCGCCTACCTGCGGACCTACAGCGACGTCTACCGGACCCACCTGCGCTCCTACCTGGAGGCACTGCTCCGCAACGTCGACGAGTGGGAGTCCTCCGAACGGGCATCCCTCCCTGGGGGTAATGCCTGATCTACCGTCCCGGCGCGGGCGCCGGGACGTTCGGGAGTCCCGCGCGGTTGCGCGCCCGGCCGGGCTCGCCGCATGATCGGCGGGCCCGGCGCAGCGTGTTCGCGCGGGAGTGCTCGTCTGGAAAACTGGGGGCGTTATGGAATATGTGATCGTCATCGCCGTGCTGGCCGTGATCGCGCTGATCATCGGCGGCGTCACGCTGCTGCGGCCGCGCCGGCCCCGCCCGCCGGTCGAGCGCCCGTCCGAACGCACCGGCGGCGCCACCGCCGCCGACGTGGCGGAGGCCGAGGCCCCCACGATCGAGAAGGCGCCGCCGACGGAGGCCGCGCCGCCGCGGCCCGCCGTCGAGATCGAGCGGCCGCCGCCCGGCGCGGGGCGGCTCGTGCGGTTGCGGGCCCGCCTCGCCCGCTCCCAGAACGCCTTCGGCAAGACCCTCCTGGTGCTGCTGTCGCGCGACACGCTCGACGAGGACGCCTGGGAGGAGATCGAGGACACCCTGATCGCCGCCGACATGGGCACGGCGGTGGCCCGGCAGGTCACCGACGACCTGCGGACGCGCGTCCAGGTCCTCGGAACGCGCAGCCCGGAGGAGGTCCGGGCGATGCTCAAGGACGAGCTGATCAAGCAGATCGGCCCGGACATCGACCGCTCGCTGCACACCGAGGCGCACGGCGACCGTCCCGCCGTCCTCATGGTCGTCGGCGTGAACGGCACCGGCAAGACCACCACGTGCGGCAAGCTCGGCCGCGTCCTCGTCGGCGACGGCAACACCGTGCTGCTCGGCGCCGCCGACACCTTCCGCGCCGCCGCCGCCGACCAGCTGGAGACGTGGGGCACGCGGGTGGGCGCGCAGGTCGTCCGCAAGGACGAGGGCGCCGACCCCGCCAGCGTGGCGTTCGACGCCGTCAAGCAGGGCATCGACACCAAGGTCGACGTGGTGATCGTCGACACGGCGGGCCGGCTGCACACCAAGACCGGGCTGATGGACGAGCTCGGCAAGGTCAAGCGGGTGGTGGAGAAGCAGGCCACGGTCGACGAGGTCCTGCTCGTCCTGGACGCGACGACCGGCCAGAACGGCATGCAGCAGGCCCGGGTCTTCGCCGAGGTGGTCAACATCACCGGCGTGGTGCTCACCAAGCTGGACGGCACCGCCAAGGGCGGCATCGTCGTCCAGGTGCAGCGCGAGCTCGGCGTCCCGGTGAAGCTGGTGGGCCTGGGCGAGGGGCCGGACGACCTCGCGCCCTTCGAGCCCGAGGCGTTCGTGGACGCGATCCTCGGCGACTGAACCGGCCCTCGAATCGGCCCGGATACCGCGTAAATACGGCATGTGAGGACTTGGAAACAGCGGCGAAACACGCTGAAGTCGGGTTTCACATGGCGGAAACGTAGCGGCATACCGGGCGAAACGGCCGCGCCAGAGTCTCTGAGCAGTTCGAAGTTCCTGGCGAGGAGGGACGCGCTCAGAGATGAAGATCGATAGCGGTAGTACCGCCTGGATGCTGACGAGCACCGCGCTCGTCCTGCTGATGACACCGGGCCTGGCCTTCTTCTACGGAGGCATGAGCCGGGCCAAGAGCGTGCTCAACATGATGATGATGAGCTTCGTCAGCATCGCCGTGGTGGGCATGGCGTGGGTCGTCTACGGCTACTCCCTCACCTTCGGCGACGGCGGCGGGCTCAGCTCGTTCATCGGCGGTTTCGGAGACTGGGGGCTCGTCGGCCTGGAGAACGCGGCCACGGCCGACGACGGGACGGGCATCCCGCAGCTGGTCTTCGTGGCGTTCCAGGCGACGTTCGCCATCATCACCGTCGCGCTGATCAGCGGCGCGGTCGCGGACCGTGCCAAGTTCGGGGCCTGGGTGGTGTTCACCCTGGTCTGGGCGACGCTGGTGTACTTCCCGATCGCCCACTGGGTGTGGTGGTCCGACGGCCAGGACGGCGGCAAGTCCGGCTGGCTGTTCCACCTCGGCGCGCTCGACTTCGCGGGCGGGACCGTCGTCCACATCAACGCCGGCGTCGCCGCGCTCGCCCTGGTGCTGGTGCTCGGCAAGCGCAAGGGCTGGCCGAAGGAGCCGATGCGGCCGCACAACCTGCCGTTCGTCCTGCTCGGCGCCGGGCTGCTGTGGTTCGGCTGGTTCGGGTTCAACGCCGGGTCCGCGCTGTCGGCCGGCTCCACCGCGGCCGTCGCGTTCATCAACACGCTCGTCGCCACCTGCGCCGCCGCGTTCGCCTGGATCGTCGTGGAGAAGCTGCGCGACGGCGCGTCCACCACCCTCGGCATCGCCTCGGGCGTGGTGGCCGGACTGGTCGCGATCACCCCGGCCTGCGCGTTCATCACCCCCCTCGGCGCGATCGTCCTCGGCCTGGTCGCCGGCGCGGTGTGCGCGTTCGCGGTCGGCCTGAAGTACAAGCTCGGCTACGACGACTCGCTCGACGTCGTCGGCGTCCACATGGTCGGCGGCATCGTCGGCGCCCTGCTGATCGGGTTCCTGGCGACCACCGCCGTCAACGACGCCGGCGCCGACGGGCTGTTCGCCGGCGGCGGGTTCGCGCTGCTCGGCAAGCAGGCCGTCGCCGTCCTGGCGACGCTCGCCTACTCCTTCGTCGTCACCTACGTGATCGCCAAGGTGATCGACCTGGTGATGGGCTTCCGGATCAGCGAGGACGACGAGGCCGCCGGCATCGACAGCACGGCGCACGCGGAGACCGCCTACGACTTCGGCACGATCCGTGCGGGCATCGGCTCCGGGGCGGGCATCGGTTCCGGGGCGACCGCGGCGGCGCCCGCCCCGGCGGCCCCGGCGAAGAAGGTGGAGGCGAAGGGATGAAGCTCATCACGGCGGTCATCAAGCCGTTCAAGCTGGACGAGGTGAAGAAGGCCCTGGAGGCCTTCGGGGTCAAGGGGATGACCGTCAGCGAGGCCAGCGGCTACGGGCGGCAGAAGGGCCACACCGAGGTCTACCGGGGCGCCGAGTACCAGGTCGACCTGGTGCCCAAGCTCCGCGTCGAGGTCCTGGTCGACGCCGAGGACGCCGACGACATCATCGACGTGATCGTCAAGGCGGCCCGCACGGACAAGATCGGTGACGGGAAGGTGTGGGCCGTGCCGGTCGACACCGTCGTCCGCGTCCGCACCGGCGAGACCGGACCGGAAGCGCTCTAGGGAGCACGGTGACCCTCGCCCACCCGCCGGCCGGAGACCGGGCCCCCGCGCCCGCTCCGGCCGGCGGCGCCGCTCCGGACCCGGCCCGCGCCGCCCTGGCCGCCGCCCGCGCCTCCCGCGCCGACGCCCTCGACAGCTGGCTGGCCTCCCTCCTGGCCTCCGCGCCGCCCGCGGAGGGGGTGGCGCTCGTCGCGGTCGGGAGCCACGCCCGCCGCGAACTGACGCCCGGCGGCGACCTCGACCTCGTCCTGCTGCACCGCGGCCTGGCCGGCGTCGCGGAGATCGCCGACCGCGTCTGGTACCCGATCTGGGACTCCGGGCAGCGGCTCGACCACTCCGTCCGCACCGTCGCCGAAGCCCAGACCGTGGCGCGAGGCGACATGAAGGCCGCCCTCGGCCTGCTGTCGGCGCGCCGCATCGCCGGAGACAGCGCCCTCGTCGACGAGTTGCGCGCCGCCGTCCTCACCGACTGGCGCGCGGACGCGCCCACCCGGCTGGCCGAGCTGTCGGCGATGTGCCGCGAGCGCTGGGAGACCCACGGCGAACTGGCGTTCCTGCTCGAACCCGACCTGAAAGAGGCCCACGGCGGGCTGCGGGACGTCCACGTCATGCACGCCGTCGCCGCGTCCTGGGTGGCCTCCGCCCCGGACGCCCGGGTCCGCGCCGCCCACGACCTCCTCCTCGACGTCCGGCACGCGCTCCACCAGGTCACCGGTCGCTCCACCGACCGCCTCGTCCTCCAGGAGCAGGAGGCCGTGGCCCGCACCCTCGGTCTGCCGGACGCCGACGTCCTGCAGCGCTCGATCGTCGAGGCCGCCCGCACCGTCACCTATGGGGCGTCCCACCTGTGGCGCCGCGTCGACAACTTCACCAGGGCCAAGCACCGGCAGCCTCCCGGTGTCCCGCAGACCGCTGGCCGGCGCGGTGTGGAGCGCAGGCCGGTCGGGGACGGCGCCGTCGAGCACGAGGGGGAGGTCGTCCTCGCGCGGAACGCCGATCTGAACGACCCGGCCCTCATCCTGCGCGTCGCCGCTGCCGCCGCCCAGACGGGCCTGCCCCTCGCCCCCGCCACGGTCGCCCGCCTCGCCGAGCACGCCGCCCTCCCGCCCGTCCCCTGGCCCGCCGAGGCCCGCGACGCGCTCGTCTCCCTGCTCGGCGCCGGTCCCCCCGCCATCGCCGTCTGGGAGGCCCTCGACCAGGCCGGGCTGATCGTCCGGCTGCTGCCCGACTGGGAGCGCGTCCGCAACCGCCCCCAACGCAACCCCGTCCACCGCTTCACCGTCGACCGCCACCTCGTCGAGACCGCCGCCGGCGCCGCCGCCCTGACCCGCGAGGTGGCCCGTCCCGACCTGCTCCTGATCGGCGCCCTCCTGCACGACATCGGCAAGGGCGGGCCGGGCGACCACTCCACCTCCGGCGCCGTCATCGCCCGCGACATCGGCGCCCGCCTCGGCCTCCCGGAGGACGACGTCCGCGTCCTCGAAACGCTCGTCCGCCACCACCTGCTGCTCCCCGAGACCGCGACCCGCCGCGACATCGACGACCCGGTGACCGTCCAGACCGTCACCGCCGCCGTGTCCGGGGCGCCCGGTCGCGAGCGCGAGGTCGTCGACCTCCTCGCCGCCCTCGCCGTCGCCGACGGCGGCGCCACCGGCCCCGCCGCCTGGGGCGCCTGGAAGGCCGGCCTGGTCGCCGAACTCGCCCGCCGCGCCGCCGCCGTGCTCTCCGGCGGCACGCCCCCGCCCGCTCCCGCGCTCACCGCCGACCACCTCGCCCTGGCCCGCCACGACGGCGCCGCCGTCCGCGTGACGGGCTCCCGGATCACCATCGCCGCCCCCGACCGTCCGGGACTGCTCTGGCGCGCCGCCGGCGTCCTCGCCCTGCACCGCCTGGCCGTCAAGACCGCGCGCGTGATCTCCTCCCCGGCGGCCTCGCCGGCCCAGACGGCGGTTCTGGACTTCACGGCCGTCCCCGAGTACGGGACCCCGCCGGACCCGGCCGGCCTGGAGGCGGACCTGCGCAGGATGCTCGCCGGGCGCCTCGACGTGGCCGAGCGCCTCGAACGGCGGGCGCGGTCGGTCCGGATCCGGCCCGGCGTCACGGTGCCGCCCCCGCGCGTCATGATCGTGGACGACGCGTCGCGGACCGCCACCGTCGTCGAGGTCCGGGCGCACGACCGCCCCGGACTGCTGTGGCGCGTCGGGCAGGCGCTCGGATCCTGCGGCCTGCAGGTCCGCGCGGCCCAGGTGGACACCCTCGGCGCCGAGGCCGTGGACGTCTTCTACGTGGTCGACGACCAGGGCCGCCCGCTCGACGATCCCGACGCTCTGGCGGCCGTCCGGGCCCGGGTTCTGAGAACCCTCCACTGAAGGGGTTTCCGGAGGGGGCAGGGCTCGCCCGGTGACCCGATACGCTGATAGGCGATCCCAGAAGCTTTCCAAGGACGGTCCAGACACGTGTTCGAGACGCTCTCCGACCGGTTGACGACGGTCTTCTCGTCGCTGCGCAGCAAGGGCCGGCTCTCCGAGGCCGACATCAACGCGACGGCCCGCGAGATCCGGATCGCGCTCCTCGAGGCCGACGTCGCGCTCCCCGTGGTCAAGGACTTCATCGCGCAGATCAAGGAGCGGGCGCAGGGCTCGGAGGTCTCGCAGGCGCTGAACCCGGCGCAGCAGGTCGTCAAGATCGTCAACGAGGAGCTCATCACCATCCTCGGTGGCGAGACCCGGCGGATCCGGCTGGCCAAGACCCCGCCGACCGTGATCATGCTCGCGGGCCTGCAGGGCGCCGGCAAGACCACCCTCGCCGGCAAGCTGGCCCGCTGGCTGAAGCAGGAGGGCCACACGCCGATGCTGGTGGCGGCCGACCTCCAGCGGCCCAACGCCGTCCAGCAGCTCCAGGTCGTCGGCGAGCGGGCCGGGGTCCCGGTGTTCGCGCCCGAGCCGGGCAGCGGCGTCGGCGACCCCGTCGACGTGGCGCGCCGCTCGATCGACCAGGCCCGGCACGCCCAGCACGACGTCGTCGTCATCGACACCGCCGGCCGCCTCGGCATCGACGCCGAGATGATGCAGCAGGCCATCGACATCCGCGACGCCGTCCAGCCCGACGACATCCTGTTCGTCGTCGACGCCATGGTCGGCCAGGACGCGGTCAACACCGCCCAGGCCTTCATGGACGGCGTCGGCTTCGACGGCGTCGTCCTCACCAAGCTCGACGGCGACGCGCGCGGCGGCGCGGCCCTGTCCGTCCGGCACATCACCGGACGCCCCATCATGTTCGCCTCCACGGGCGAGAAGCTCGAGGACTTCAGCGTCTTCCACCCGGACCGCATGGCGGGCCGGATCCTCGACATGGGCGACATCCTCACCCTGATCGAGCAGGCCGAGCAGGCGTTCGACGCCGAGCAGGCCGAGAAGATGTCCAGCAAGTTCGCCTCGGGCGAGGACTTCACGCTCGAGGACTTCCTCGAGCAGATGATGATGATCCGCAAGCTCGGCCCGATCGGGAACCTGCTCGGGATGATGCCGGGCATGGGCCAGGTCCGCGACCAGATCAGCCAGATCGACGACCGGGACCTGGACCGCATCGCCGCGATCATCCGCTCGATGACCCCGCAGGAGCGCGCCCAGCCGAAGATCATCAACGGCTCGCGGCGGGCCCGCATCGCCAAGGGCTCCGGCGTCGGCGTCGGCGAGGTCAGCAGCCTGGTCACCCGGTTCTTCGACGCGCAGAAGATGATGCGCCAGATGGCCGGCGGCATGGGCCTGCCCGGCATGCCCGGCGGCCGCCGCAAGGCGGCCAAGGCGGCGAAGGCGGCCAAGAACAAGAAGGGCAAGCAGCGCAGCGGCGACCCCCGCAAGCGCGCCGCGGGCAAGCCCTCGCAGGAGCAGGCCCCCGCGGCCGAGGGCATGCCGAAGGGCCTCCCGCCCGGCCTCGGCGGCGGCCAGCTCCCGCCCGGCCTGGGCGGCGGCCAGCTCCCGCCCGGCTTCCAGATGCCCGACCTGAACAAGCTCCAGAGCCGCAAAAAGAAGTAGCCCGTCCCCGAAGGCCCCGCCGCAGACCCAACCCCCTGCGGCGGGGCCCTCAAGCCTCCGCCGCCACGCCAAGCCAAAGAGGCTGACGCCCAAGCCGCACGCCCGGCCCGCCCCAACCAGACCCGCCCCACACCCCACGGACACCCCCGGCTGATACGCCGCACTAAGAACCGTGACGCGTGGAAATTCCCAGCGTGGTCGCCCACAAGATGAAACAAAGATCTACCAACGAACGCACCCCGGCACTCCCGGAACCTAGCCAGGGACGCTCGTCCCAATGCCCGTCTCTCCCACACCGACCTTCCTGGAGCCCGACCTGGGGTGTTCGTCCCGCTGCGCGCCTCTCGCGCAGCGGCCGTTCCTGAGCGCCTGACCAGAGACGTTCTTTTGGGGCCTGGCCTGGGACGCTCCTTCCGGGGGCCTGGCCTGGGGTACTTGTCGGGAGCGCGGCTCCCGCTCAGCGGCCCTCCTTGGGACCCTGACCAGGGGGCTTGTCCTGGTGCGCGACTTTCGCGCAGCGGCCTTTGTGGGGGTGTGGCCAGGGGCGCTCTTCTGGGGGCTCGGCCTGGGGGTGCTTGTCGGGTACGCGGCTCTCGCGCGGCGGTCTTTCTGACGCCTGGCCAGCGGCGCTCTTCTGAGGGTCTGGCCTGGGGTGGCTTGTTCTGATGCGCGACTCTCGCACGGTGGCCCTTGTGGGGGTCTGGCCAGGGGCGTTCTCTCTGGGGTCTGGCCTGGGGTACTTGTCGGCAGCGCGGCTCTCGCTCAGCGGGCCCTCCTTGGGAGCTTGGCCTGGGACGCTCCTTCTGGGGGCTGGGCTGGGGTACTTGTTGGGAGCGCGGCTCTCGCTCAGCGGCCCTCCTTGGGAGCCTGACCAGGGGCGCTTTCCTGGTGCGCGGGCTCGCAACTGTGGCCTTACCTGCTTGGCGGCGGTGGACGCGTTGATGTGCGGCGTCCGGAGTCGGTCACCTGGTGGGGCGCACGGGGGCGTTGAGAAGGGGTGTGGCTTGCGGGTGGCCTGGGCGTCGAGGCGGAGGGGCGACACCCGGGCGGCGCGATTGCGCTTTCGCGGCGAACGTCTGGCAGAATGACAGGCTGGAAACCCGGAATCGCGAGGCGCCCTCTCTCGTCCTGCGCGGCCGGAGTCCATCGGGCGGCCGTGAGCCGGTGTTCCCCACCTGGCGCGGGCCCGCCCATCCAGTGATGAAGTTGGAGTACACCACACCCGTGGCAGTCAAGATCAAGCTCAAGCGTCTGGGGAAGATCCGGAACCCGCAGTACCGGATCGTCGTCGCCGACGCCCGCACCAAGCGGGACGGGCGGGCCATCGAGGAGATCGGGCTCTACCAGCCCAAGCAGGAGCCCTCGCTCATCAAGATCGACTCTGAGCGTGCGCAGTACTGGCTGGGTGTCGGCGCGCAGCCGACCGAGCCCGTGCTCAACCTGCTGAAGATCACCGGCGACTGGCAGAAGTTCAAGGGCGAGCCGGGCGCCGAGGGCACCCTCAAGGTCGCCGAGCCGAAGGCCGACAAGAAGGCCGCGTTCGAGGCCGCCGTCAAGGAGTCCCTGGGCGACGACGAGGCCGCCGGCACCGCGACCCGCGGCAAGAAGAAGGCCGAGCCGAAGAAGACCGAGGCGAAGGCCACCGAGACCGACGAAGCCAAGAGCGAGGGCTGACGTGCTCGAAGAAGCGCTCGAGCACCTGGTCCGCGGGATCGTCGAGAACCCGGACGACGTCCGGGTTCGCGCCCGCAGGATCAGGGGCGGCCGGGTCCTGGAGGTGCGCGTGCACCCCGAGGACCTCGGGAAGGTCATCGGCCGAAGCGGTCGCACCGCCAAGGCCCTTCGCACGGTGATCAGCGCCCTCTCCGGAGGCCGTTACGTGCGTGTCGACCTGCTCGACGTCAACGAGGTCCGCTGAGTGGTGTCCCGATGAGCGAACCGCTCGTGGTGGGACGGATCGGACGGCCGCACGGGATTCGCGGTGAGGTCGCCGTCGACGTCCGCACGGACGAGCCGGAGTCCCGGTTCGCCCCGGGCACGGCGATCGCCACCGACCCCGTCACCGTCGGTCCGCTCACCATCGAGCGGAAACGCTGGCATTCGGGACGCCTGCTCGTGCGCTTCGCCGGGGTCGGCGACCGCGATGCCGCGGAGGAACTGCGCGGCACGTGGCTCGTCGTCGACCCCGGTGACATCACCACGTCCGCCGACCCGGACGACTTCCACGACCAGGAACTGCTCGGACTCGCCGTGGTCACCACGGACGGGACCGAGGTCGGCCAGGTCGCGGACGTCCTGCACCACGGCCAGGATCTCCTGGTCGTACGCGGGGCCGGGGGCGAGAAGCTGGTCCCGTTCGTGGCCGCGCTCGTCCCCGAGGTGGACGTTCCCGGGGGGCGGCTCGTCATCGATCCGCCCCCCGGACTGCTCGACGAATCATGAGACTCGACATAGTCACGATCTTCCCCGAGTACTTCGCCCCCCTGGACATCTCCCTCCTGGGCAAGGCCCGGCGCGCCGGTCTGCTGGACGTCCGCGTCCACGACCTGCGCGAATGGACTCACGACCGGCACCGCACCGTCGACGACACCCCCTACGGCGGCGGTCCCGGCATGGTCATGAAGCCCGACCCCTGGGGCGAGGCCCTCGACGCCCTGGTGCCCCGCGTTTCGGGCGCCCTGCCCGGGACGACCGCGCCCAGGCCGGGCGGCGGTGGCCCTTCCACTCCACCCATGTTGGGCGAGACGCCCCCGGGTGGGCCAGGAAACGCCTCCAGCGCGACATCTTCCAGCGGTGCGACCGACGCCGGTTCGCACGGCGGGGGAGACCCGTCCACAAGAGGCCGACTCGCTCCAGGCCAGCCGGGAGCGTCCGAACCGGCTTCCCCGGACGCATTGGAGCCGCAGCCCGGCGCGTACAGGGCTGAAACCGCTCGCGCTTCCGCGACGGACCCGTCAGCGAAGCCGGAGGCGGGCTCACTCAGCGCGTCCAGAACGGGTTCGCCAGGCATCGCCGGAACGGGCGCGCCTCCCGCGCCCGGTCTGGAATCGGCCGGTGGGGAAGCCGAGACGTCCGCCGCCGCCGGGGCGGTGCCGCGGCTGATCATTCCGACGCCGAGCGGGCGGCCGTTCACGCAGGCGGACGCGGTGCGGTACGCGGCGGAGCCGTGGCTGATCTTCGCCTGCGGCCGCTACGAGGGCATCGACTCCCGGGTAGCCGAGGAGGCACGCACTCGCATGCCGGTGGACGAGGTCAGCCTCGGCGACTTCGTCCTCGCCGGCGGGGAGGTCGCCGTCCTCGTCATGGTGGAGGCGATCGGCCGCCTTCTGCCCGGCGTCCTCGGCAACGCCGACTCCGTCGCCGACGACTCCTTCGCCCCAGGCGCGATGGAGTCGCTCCTCGAAGGGCCCGTCTACACCAAGCCTCCCGTCTGGCGGGAGCGGCCTGTTCCGGACATTCTTCTCTCGGGACACCATGGTGCGATCGCCCGCTGGCGGCGCGACGAGGCGCTGCGCCGGACGGCCCGCCACCGCCCCGAACTGCTCTCCCGCCTCGCGCCGGAGGCTCTCGACAAGCACGACCGCGCCGTGCTGCGCGAGGCCGGTTTTCCGGTTGACGGCGAAGATATGGCAGACTAAGGCGTCCGTGCGTCCATACCGCACGGCACCCCAAGACCACTTTCCGCGGCGCGACGCCCCCACGAAAGACCCACCGGGGCCTCTCGACGCCCGCGTTCGACCACGAGGAACCGCTGCGATGCACACCCTGATCCAGGAGATCGAGAAGGCCGCGATGCGCGCCGACGTCCCGGACTTCCGTCCGGGCGACACGCTGAAGGTGCACGTGCGCGTCACGGAGGGCAACCGGAGCCGAATCCAGGTCTTCCAGGGCGTGGTGATCCGGCGGCAGGGCGGCGGCGCCCGCGAGACCTTCACCGTCCGGAAGGTCAGCTACAGCGTCGGCGTCGAGCGGACGTTCCCGCTGAACAGCCCCTCGATCGACAAGATCGAGGTCGTCACCCGCGGCGACGTGCGCCGCGCCAAGCTCTACTACCTGCGCAACCTGCGCGGCAAGGCCGCGCGCATCAAGGAGAAGCGCGAGCACTGAGCCGATGGACCACGATGCCCCGGGAACCGGCGACGGTGCCCGGGGCGTTGCCCGTTCTGGACGGAGATGATCGGCTTGGCCGTCGGCGACACGCCCACGCGCGGCGTCCCACGGGCATCGCGCCGCTAGGCTTTCGCTCTGATGACTGACGAGGACGATCGGAGAGACGTGCGATCCGAAGCCGAGGGCGCGGTGCCCGAAGAGAAGGAGCCCGTGGACTCGGCCGATGAAACGGCCGACGACTCCGAAGAAGACGGCAAGCGAAAGAAGAAGCAGGGCTCCTTCTGGAAAGAGCTTCCCGTCCTCATCGTGGTCGCCGTCGTGCTGGCCCTCGTCATCAAGGCGTTCGCGGTCCAGGCGTTCTACATCCCGTCCGGCTCCATGGAGAACACCCTCCAGGTCGGCGACCGCGTCCTGGTCAACAAGATCGTCTACCACACCCGGGACATCGCCCGCGGTGACGTCATCGTTTTCAACGGCCTCGACTCCTGGGACCCCGAGGTCCAGGTCAACGAGCCCAGCAATCCCGTCTCCAAGGCCCTGCGCGCCGTCGGCACCGCCTTCGGCGTCGCGCCCAACGAGAAGGACTACATCAAGCGCGTCATCGGCATCCCCGGCGACCACGTCAAGTGCTGCGACGCGCAAGGCCGCGTCACCGTCAACGGGGTCCCCCTGGACGAGAAGTCCTACATCTTCACTGACCCGATCACCCATGAGCAGAACAAGCCCTCCAACGACCCCTTCGACGTCACTGTGAAGCCGGGTCAGCTCTGGGTGATGGGCGACCACCGCGAACTGTCCTACGACTCGCGCTCCCACCGCGGCGACCCGGGCGGCGGCACCATCCCGATCGACCGCGTCATCGGCCGCGCCTTCGTCATCGTCTGGCCTCTGGACCGCCTGGGCACCCTGCCGATCCCGGCCACCTTCAAACAACCCGCCCTGGAAAAGGCCGGCGCAGCCGCTCTCCCTGCTGCCCCCTACGCCCTGGGCATCCTCTGCTCCCTGCCTCTCGCCTACCTCAGACGCCGCCACCACCACAAACCCTGACCAAACCCCGGCATCAATCACCCCCTGACCGCTCAAGCCGGTCGGGGCCGCTGATGGCGATGCTGCGGTGGCTGGACCAGCAAACCCCTTCAGGCTGCCGGGCCCTTTGCCGCCCATGTCCCTCAGCCTGACCGGGTGGGGATGGTGCGCCATTGGGGCGGAGAGAACGCGGGGGCTGCTTTCTGACTTGGGTGGTTTCCGGTGTGGTGCGGCATACGGCAGTAAGCGTGGCGTTCGGGGAGCGGCCGGGGCTCGGTGGGACGTACGCTGCGGAGCATGAACGGTCGTCCACTCCGCTTCACGCCGCGCCGGGACGCAGGACTGTTCGCGTACGAGCGGGCTCTCGCCCACGCGGGCTTCAGCCCTGTCGCCGGCGTCGACGAGGCGGGTCGGGGGGCCTGCGCGGGGCCGATGGTCGTCGGCGCGGTGATCCTCCAGGGCGGACGAGGGAAGATCGACGGCCTCACGGATTCCAAGCTGCTCACACCGGCGCGCCGGGAGCGGCTGTACGCGGAGATCACCGAGCGTGCGTACGCGTGGAGCGCGATCGTCATCCCATGCCATGACATCGACCGGTTGGGCCTGCACCGGTGCAACATCACCGGGATGCGGCGGGCGCTGGCCGCCCTCGACAAGCGGCCCGCCTACGTGATCAGCGACGGATTCGCGGTGCCGGGGCTGGACGTGCCCGGCCTCCCCATGATCAAAGGCGACCAGGTCGCGGCCTGCGTCGCGGCGGCCTCCATCATCGCGAAGGTCACCAGGGACCGGATCATGGTGGAGCTCCATGAGCGTTATCCCGAGTACGGCTTCGATGTTCACAAGGGCTACGTGACCCGTGCGCACGGCAGGGCGCTGGAAGTGCACGGTCCGTGTCCGGAGCATCGTTTCTCCTACGTCAATGTCGGGCGTGCCTTGCGCAACAATGGAGAGGTGGTCCTGGAGGAGGAGACCGAGGGGGAGCTCCCCGATGAGGACCGCACGGAAGGGGCACGAGCGTGAGCGCGGAGGATCTCGAGAAGTACGAGACCGAGATGGAGTTGCAGCTCTATCGCGAGTACCGCGACGTCCTCGGGCTGTTCAGCTACGTCGTCGAGACCGAGCGGCGGTTCTACCTCACGAACTCGGTCGACCTCCAGGTGCGCAGCGTCGACAACGGCGAGGTCTTCTTCGAGGTCACCATGCAGGACGCGTGGGTCTGGGACATGTACCGCCCGGCCCGCTTCGTCAAGAACGTTCGAGTCGTGACGTTCAAGGACGTCAACGTCGAGGAGTTGGCGAAGAGCGAGTTCGAACTCCCCGCCGAGCAGTAGCCACCCACAAGCACGACCGCTTCCGCTGAGTTGGTGATCGCTGGAGCAAGAGGACGCCCTCGTCCAGCCAGGTCGACGCCTCACCGTGCGATCGCCGACACCCCTCGGAAACATCGCCGCGGGTGGGAACGGCCGACCCCCGGCGGGTCTTGACCCACGAAAAGCCGTCGCCTGGCCGCCCTGGCATAACAAGCCGCGCAAGCACCCCTTCCACTTCCCGAGGCCGCCCCAGACGCGGTCGCCGTCCGCCACCGCCGCCACCGGCGAGGCCGCCGAGGTCGCCGCCACCGCCGCCACCGCCGAGGCCGCCGAGGTCGCCGGCATCGCCGAAGTCGCCGACACCGTCGAGGTCGTCGACATCACCGAGGTCGCCGATACCACCGAGACCGTCGATACCGCCGAGGTCGCCGATATCGCCGAGGCCGTCGACACTGCCGACACTGCCGACACTGCCGAGGCTGTCGATGCTGGCGAGGCCGTCGATACCGCCGCCACCGGCGAGGCCGCCGAGGTCGCCGGCATCGCCGAAGTCGCCGACACCGTCGAGGTCGTCGCATCACCGAGGTCGCCATACCACCGAGGTCGTCGATACCACCGAGGTCGTCGATACCACCGAGGTCGCCGATACCGCCGAGGCCGTCGACAGCGCCGACACTGCCGAGGCTGTCGATGCTGGCGAGCCGTCGTCACCGCCGCCACCGGCGAGGCCGCCAGGGTCGGCGACAGCGCTGACACCGCAGGCACCCCGGGCACTGCGGTGGCCGGTTGGTGAGGAGCCGGAGTTGCAGGTCCGCCTGTTGCCCGACCCGGCCTCGCCGGTGACCGTCGGGAGCACGCTGGCGGGGGACCGCACCACCACGCCCTTGTCGCCGTGCAGGCGCTTTGTGCCTTTCGCTGAGGCGCGGCGCGGGACGCGCTTCAGGGGATTTGGTCTTCGCTGAAGGGTGGAGGCAACGCGGCCGGAGGTCAGAGTCATCGGGGCTCCAGTGGATGGTCGTTTCCGATGCGGGGGAGGTCGGGAGGGTCGACCGCCTGTGTGGGTGGCGGGCTGTTCGACCTGCCGGACTTCGTCAGGCGCCAGCCGGCGGACGTGCGCTCTATGAATCCGCCTGCGGCGAGCAGGCCGAGCTTGGCGTTGACGGTGTTCAGGTCAACACCCGCCTTGACGGCGAGCTGGGCGGGTCCGGCCGCGCCGCGGGCTGGAAACGCCTCCAGGACGGAGCGGGTGACCCGTTCCAGACGGTCGCGAGGCAGGACGGGAGTGGCCGGCGGCGGGGCCAGGTCGGTGCCGATGCGGCCGACGGCCTCCACGATCTCCTCGGGGCGGGTCACGAGGGTGGCGCCCTCCTCACGCAGAAGACGGTGGCAGCCGATCGAGGAGCGAGAGGTGATCGGGCCCGGCACCGCCATGACCACACGGCCGAGTTTGGCCGCCCATCCGGCCGTGTTGAGGGCGCCGCTGCGCGCCTCCGCCTCGACGACGACCGTGCCCCGGGAGAGGGCCGCGATCACCCGGTTGCGGACGAGGAAGCGGAGGCGATGCGGGTGGGTGCCCGGCGGCGACTCGCTCACGAGGAGAGAGCGCCGCGCCATCTCGGCGAAGAGCCCCTCATTGGACGCCGGGTAGGGGACGTCCACGCCGTTCGCCAGGACCGCGACGGTCGGGCCGTCGGCGGCCAGGGAGCCGCGGTGGGCCGCCGCGTCGATGCCGAGGGCGCCGCCGGAGATCACCGACCAGCCCTGGTCGGCGAGTTCGGAGGCGAAGTCGGCGGCGGCGCGCAGCCCGTAGGGGGACGCGGCGCGGGAACCGACGATGGCGACCGAACGCAGGCAGCTGTACCGCAGGTCGCCGGGGCCGTGCAGCCACAGGGCGTACGGGCGGCCGGCGCCGAGATCGTAGAGGGTCGTCGGCCATTCGGGGTCTCCCGGGCAGATGAGGCGGCCGCGGAACCGTGCGCAGACGGCCATGTCCTGATCGGGCTCCGCTGCGATGAGCCGGATCCGCCAGTTGTCCAGACGCCGGACCTCCTGAGGGGTGGCTGACATGCCCTGGGGGAGCCGGGTGGTCCGGATGGCCTCCAGCGCGCCCTCGGGGCCGCAGTGGTCGATCATCCGGTTGAGGAAGTCGTCGCCGGGTTCCGCGACCGCGGTCAGGGTGGCGCGGGCGGTTCGCTCGTCGCTCATTGGCGCCCCGCGGACCAGAGGGTGAGCGCGCCGCCGACGTCGTCCGGCCCGGGCTCGTCGTGGCCTGCCAGGTCGGCGATGGTCCAGGCCACCCGGAGGATCCGGTCGAGGCCGCGTGCGCTGAGCGTGCCGCGTTGGAGGGCTTCGTCGGCGCCGTGCATCGCCTCCTGAGGTGGCGTGAAGCGGCGGCGCAGTTCCGGGCCGGGGACCTCGGAGTTGGACCGCCATGGGGTGCCGGCCAGGCGTCTCATCGTCCGTTCGCGGGCCAGCATGACCCGTTCGGCCACCACCTTGCTCGACTCGGCGAACTCCAGGTCGTAGCGGAGTTCGGCGCGGCTGGCCGGGGTGAGCTCCAGTTTGAGGTCGATGCGGTCGAGCAGCGGGCCGGACACCCGGCTGGCGTACTTGCGGCGGACCCCTGGGGCGCAGGAGCAGTCGATCTGTTTCGCCGCGGCGCACGGGCACGGATTCGCCGCGAGGACGAGGGTGAACCGGGCGGGGAAGTGTGCGATGCCCTCGATGCGGCTGATTCGCACCTCGCCTTCTTCGAGCGGTTGCCGCAGGGCGTCGAGTGTCCCGGCGATGAACTCCGGCGCCTCGTCCAGAAAGAGGATTCCCCGGTGGGCCAGGGAGACCGCGCCCGGTTGGAGCACGCGGCCCGAGCCTCCGCCGACCATCGAGGCTCGGGAGGCCGTGTGGTGCGGTGCGTAGAACGGGGGTTGCGTGATCAAGGGCTGGCCTGGCCGGAGGGTCCCGGCGACGGAGTGGATCGCGGTGACCTCCAGGGCGACCTCCGGTTCGAGGGGCGGCATCAGCGTCGGGAGCCGCTCCGCGAGCATCGTCTTCCCGCAGCCCGGCGGGCCGGCGAAGAACAGGTGGTGCCCTCCCGCGGCGCTGATCTCCAGGGCGCGGCGGGCCTCGGCCTGACCCCGGACATCGGCCAGATCCAGATCGGGCGGGATGTCCTGTTGCCGAAGGCCGAAGCCTTTGGGAGGTGAGGGGGAGTCCTCCTCTTCCTCCTCGAAGGGCGGTGGCTCGTCGCGCAGTAAGCACAGCAGCCCGCGGAGCGTGCTCGCGGGGACCACCTTCGTGTCAGGGACGAGTTCGGCCTCCTCGGCGTTGGCGCGCGGGACGACGACCGTGCGGTACCCGCCGTTCACGGCGGCCAGCACCGCGGGCAGCACGCCTTGGGCGGGGCGTACGCGCCCGTCCAGGCCCAGCTCGCCGATCAGCACCATCTCCGCGCAGCTGCGCGGAGGGACCACCTCCGCCGCCCCGAGCAGCGCTATCGCGATGGCCAGATCGAAGGTCGCTCCTTTCTTCGGCATGCTCGCCGGGAACAGCGAGACGGTGACGTGGCGGTTGGGCCAGTCCTCGCCGGAGTTGAAGATCGCCGCCCTGACGCGGTCGCGGGCCTCGCTGAGGGCCGTGTCCGGAAGGCCGACGAGGTGCAGGCCCGGGACGCCGCTGGTGATGGCCGCCTCGACGTCCACGACGAACCCGTCCACGCCGACGAGGGAGACCGAGCGCGTTCTGGCCAGCGTCATCTAGCACACCTCCTTCAGATGATCGATCGCGAAGTCGTCGCCGTCGCCGATCAGGCCGAGCGCGTCCACCCGCATGGGGGCGCCGCTGACGCCGTGCGCTGCGGCCCACCGCCAGGCCAGCCGCCGTAACCGGGCGGCCTTGTCGACGGTGATCGCGTCGAAGGGATCACCGAAGCGGGCCGACCGGCGGGTCTTCACCTCGCACACGACGTGCCGTCGGCCGTCATGGGCGATGATGTCCAGTTCCCCTTCGGGGCACCGCCAGTTGCGGTCGAGGATCGTCCAGCCGAGTCCGGTCAGGTACCGGACGGCGGCGTCCTCGCCGCGGCGGCCGAGGTTGATGTGGGCAGTCATAAGCCTCACCTCCGGACTTCGACAGTGCCGGAGTCTCGCGGAGCGTAGTCAGAGAATGACGTTCTGTGGATAACACGGGGGAGCTTCCGGGTGATTCGCTCGAAACCGGGGTTCGGTGCTTGCTTCGGACGGGGCCTTACCGCAGCGTGACGCCTGTGACCAACGCGCTGGAGGACGCCGTCGCCGAGTTCGGCCGTCACCTGCGCTCCGAGCGGGACGTCTCGCCCCATACCCTGCGGGCTTATCTCGGGGATCTCGCGGACTTCTGCGCTTACGCCGCCCTTGCCGGCCTGACGGAGCCGACCGAACTTGATGTCTCGGTGCTGCGGGCATGGCTCGCCCGTCAGCATGCGCTTGGCCGATCCCGGGCGACCCTGGCCCGACGGACGGCGGCAGTCCGCGCGTTCACCCGCCATCTGCACCGGCGGCGGCTTCTTGAAAACGACCCCGGTTTGCTGCTGGGCACGCCTAAACGACGGCGTGATCTGCCTACCGTCCTCACCCAGGACGATGCGGCGCATCTTCTGGACACAGTGGATGCCGAAGGGCCCATGGGGCTTCGTGACCTGGCCGTCCTAGAGGTTCTCTATGGCACGGGAGTCCGTGTGAGCGAACTGTGCGGGCTCGATGTCGACGACCTGGACACCGGGCGCAGGACCGTTCGAGTGCTGGGTAAAGGCGGACGTGAGCGCACGGTTCCTCTAGGAGAGCCCGCCGTCCGCGCCGTTCAGGATTGGCTACGCGCCGGACGACCGGAGCTGGTGACCCAGAACAGCGGCCCCGCCCTCTTCCTTGGGGCACGCGGAGGCCGCTTGCATCCCACGAGCGCCCGGCGAATCGTCCACACGCGGATCTCCGAGGTAGGGCAGATTCCCGACCTCGCTCCGCACGGCCTACGCCACTCGGCCGCCACCCACCTTCTCGAAGGCGGCGCCGATCTGCGCAGCGTGCAAGAGATCCTCGGTCACGCGTCCTTGCAGACGACCCAGATCTACACGCACGTATCAGCCGAACGCCTGAAGCAAGTCCACCGCCAAGCCCACCCCCGCGGCTCCCGCTCCGACTAGCAACTCGAGCAGGCGGCGCACTGCGTCCCACTTCCACCCATGCGGCACGGCTTGCGTCCACCTCTTGGAGAGTCGGCGGCGGGGAAGCGCTGGTGCGGTACCTCCGGGAAAGCGTGTGCGGCGCCGATCCTGCGACTCTTCGCCCGGCCTACGTAGGGAAGCCTGGCCGCCCGGCACGCGTGGAGCCGGGCGGGGGGCTTGGGCCGGCGCGGCACCTCCGGCGGAGCGCAAGGCGGGTGTATTGCTGTGAGTTGTCGATCGTCCTGGGTGGGACACCTGGGGCCGCCCGGCTCGGGGGGAGCCGGGCGGCGGGACGGGATCGGTCAGGGAGCGCGGCGTAGGTGGCGTTCCTGGGAAAGGTTGATGACGCCCGGCGGCTGACGGCGGCGCCGGTGCAGTCGGAAGCGGAGGCGGGTCCGACGCCAGACGAAGGCCAGGGCGAGGGACAGAAGCATGCCCGAAAGTGCTCCGCCCGTGGCTGTGGCAGCGTCGCGCAGAGCCATTCTGGGCTGCGGAGACGGCGAAGCAAGGGGAGGGGGCGCCGTGGGTGTGGGCGGTCGCCAGAGAGGCAGGAGACGTACCTGGCGCTGGACGAGGTTGAGCGGATTCAGGTACAGGGCACCACGGCGCAGACCCCAGTGCAGGCACGTCACGGGGCAGTGGAGCATCCCCCGCTCCAGGACGCCGATCCGCGTGCCGGACGTGACGCGGCGACCAGTGCGGACGCTGGGCCGGACGGGCAGGTACGTGGTCCGCAGGACGCCGTGGTCGATCGTCACGACGCCTCGGCCCGCCAGATCGTCGGCGTACGCGACGCGACCGGGCCCGGCGGCGTAGACGGCCTGCCCCGGACGCGCCGCGAGATCGACGCCGCGGTGGCCCGCGCCCCATGGGACTGCTGGGGGCGAGAAGGCGCGCACCACCCGTGGGGCCGGCGGGCCTAAAGGCCACCGCCAGGCGTCCAGGCCGGGCGACCCGATGGCGATCATGCACGTGAGGAGCAGCGAGAACACGGTCATGGACCGAACCCTGCCCGGCGACGCCACCGCTCGTCGACGGGGTTCGCCAACTGTGGATAACCGCGGGAATCGATGAGGCCCGGCCACCTTCGCGCCCTGATAATCTGTAGGTGTGTCCGAGAGGGCACCGGTCAGGGCCAGGCCGTCGTCGTTCCGCTCTAGGGCGGGCGGCGAGAAGCCGCTCCCAGAGCGGAACGGACCCAGACTCGGCAACGGGTCACAGCCGCCTGGAGGTATCCCGGCGGCTGATTTCACGCGTCCGCATGCCACCGCGAACTGGTGGGGCGCAGTCCCTCGGTCCGTCGCCTCGGCGACGGTGGGGCAGCACCCGGGCGCAGGCAGACAACCAAATGTGGCCCGACAGGGTCAGAGAAGGAGAACACGGGCAATGGCACCCGTCGTCACCATGCGGCAGCTCCTCGAGAGCGGCGTCCACTTCGGCCACCAGACCCGCCGGTGGAACCCGAAGATGAAGCGCTTCATCCTCACCGAGCGCAACGGCATCTACATCATCGACCTGCAGCAGTCGCTGTCCTACATCGACCGCGCGTTCGAGTTCGTCAAGGCCACGGTCGCCCACGGCGGGACGATCCTGTTCGTCGGCACCAAGAAGCAGGCCCAGGAGTCCATCGCCGAGCAGGCGACCCGGGTCGGCATGCCCTACGTCAACCAGCGCTGGCTGGGCGGCATGCTCACGAACTTCTCCACCGTCCACAAGCGGCTCACCCGGCTCAAGGAGCTGGAGGAGATCAACTACGACGACGTGGCCGGTTCCGGCATGACCAAGAAGGAGCTCCTCGGCCTGCGCCGCGAGAAGGACAAGCTGGAGCGCACCCTCGGCGGTATCCGCGACATGGCGAAGGTTCCCAGCGCCATCTGGATCGTGGACACCAAGAAGGAGCACATCGCGGTCAACGAGGCCAAGAAGCTCGGCATCCCGGTCGTGGCCATCCTCGACACCAACTGCGACCCCGACGAGGTCGACTACCCGGTCCCGGGCAACGACGACGCCATCCGCAGCGTCAGCCTGCTGACCCGCGTCGTGGCCGACTCCGTCGCGGACGGCCTCATCGCCCGTGCGGGCGCCGCGCCCGGTGGCGACGAGAAGCCCGCGGAGGGTGCGGCGGCCGCCGGCAGCGAGCCCCTGGCCGAGTGGGAGCGCAACCTGCTGAAGCCCGGCGAGGCCGACGGCGCCGCGGAGGCCCCGGCCGAGACCGAGGCTCCCGCCGAGGCCGCCGCCGAAGCTCCGTCCGAGGCCCCCGCCGAGGCGCCGTCCGAGGCTCCGGCCGAAGCTCCGGCGGAGGCCGCCGCGGACACCGAGGCCGCTCCGGCCGAGGAGGCCCCGAAGGCCGCCGAGGCCGAGCAGGCTTGATCCCGCGGTCCCGGCGGCGTCCGCGCGGACGCCGCCGGGACCGTCGCGGGTCACACGACCAACGACGAGAGAAGCGAAGAGAGCGATGGCCAACTTCACCGCCGCTGACGTCAAGCGGCTGCGCGACCTGACCGGCTCCGGCATGATGGCCGTGAAGAACGCCCTCACCGAGGCGGACGGCGACTTCGAGAAGGCGACCGAGCTGCTGCGTCTCAAGGGCGCCAAGGACGTCGGCAAGCGCGCTGAGCGCACCGCCGCCAACGGCCTGGTCGCCGAGCACTTTGCGAACTCCGGTGACGGGGCGCTCCTGGAGCTCAACTGCGAGACCGACTTCGTCGCCAAGAACGCGCAGTTCATCGAGCTCGCCCAGCGCCTGGTCGAGTTCGCGGCCGCCAACGGCGTCACGGACGCCGCCGGCCTGCTGACCACCGAGATCGAGCCCGGCAAGACCGTCCAGGCCCTGATCGAGGAGAACAGCGCCAAGATCGGCGAGAAGCTGGAGCTGCGCCGGTTCGCCCACTTCCAGGGCGCCTACGTGGCCAGCTACCTGCACAAGTCCGACCCGTCGCTGCCGCCGACCACCGGCGTGCTGGTCGAGCTGGACAGCGAGAACGCCGAGGTCGCCAAGGACGTCGCCCAGCAGAT
The DNA here is from genome assembly GCF_039540335.1 of Actinomadura verrucosospora. NCBI lineage: Bacteria > Bacillati > Actinomycetota > Actinomycetes > Streptosporangiales > Thermomonosporaceae > Actinomadura > Actinomadura verrucosospora. The sequence goes on from NZ_BAABEV010000007.1 coordinate 166,331, forward strand.
CGCGGCGATGGCTCCGAAGTACCTCACCCGCGAGGAGATCCCCGCCGAGGCGATCGAGAAGGAGCGGGCGCTCGCCGAGCAGCTCACCCGCGACGAGGGCAAGCCCGAGCAGGCGATCCCGAAGATCGTCGAGGGCCGGGTGAACGCCTACTTCCGCGACTTCGTGCTCGTGGAGCAGGCGTTCGTGAAGGACAACAAGAAGACGATCGCGAAGGTCCTCGACGAGGCCGGCGTGAAGGTCGTCCGCTTCGCCCGCTTCAAGGTCGGGCAGGCTTAAGGGCACTCTGGAGACGAGTACCCGAGACATAGCGAACGCAACGAGGAGGCCGCCGACGTGCCGGACAAGACGACCAGTAGCGCGACGGCGGCCTCGTCGTCCGGCCAGCACGCGCCGCGCGCGGGCTGGAAGAGGGTGCTCCTGAAGCTCTCGGGCGAGGCCTTCGCCGGACGCGACCCGCTCGGCATCGACCCGGAGGTCGTCCAGCACGTCGCCGAGGCGATCGCCGAAGCCGTCCGGGACGGCGTGCAGGTGGCGGTCGTGTGCGGCGGCGGGAACATGTTCCGCGGCGCCGTCATGGCGGAGCGCGGCATGGACCGCGGGCGCGCCGACTACATGGGGATGATCGGCACCGTCATCAACTGCCTGGCCCTGCAGGACTTCCTGGAGAAGCTCGGGCTCGACACGCGGGTGCAGACCGCCATCACCATGAGCCAGGTGGCCGAGCCCTACATCCCGCGCCGCGCCATGCGGCACCTGGAGAAGGGCCGCGTGGTCATCTTCGGTGCCGGGCTCGGTCAGCCGTTCTTCTCCACGGACACCACCGCCGCCCAGCGCGCGCTGGAGATCGGTGCGGAGGCGGTCCTGAAGGCCACGCAAGTGGACGGTGTCTACGATGCCGATCCCCGAAAGAATCCAGACGCGGTCAAGTTCGACCGTTTGGAATACGGTGAAGTTCTACAGCGGAGCCTGAAGGTCATGGACGCCACGGCCATCAGCCTCTGCATGGACAACGCGCTCCCCATCGTGGTCTTCGACCTCATGGGGCAGGGCAACATCGTCCGGGCCGTCCGGGGTGAGAAGATCGGCACGCTGGTCAGCCCGGCGGAGGGCTGACCGCAGCCCACGGCCGCGCCGGACGCGGCGCGGAACCGCAGGATCAGGGCCGACCAGATGACACGGGAGTCACAGTGATCGACGAGACCCTCCTCGAAGCCGAGGAGAAGATGGAGAAGGCGGTCGCGGTCGCCAAGGAGGACTTCCAGGCCATCCGCACGGGCCGGGTCACCCCCGCGATGTTCAACAAGATCACGGCCGAGTACTACGGGACGCCGACGCCGATCAACCAGCTCGCGTCCTTCACGCTCCCCGAGCCGCGGATGGTCGTCGTCCAGGTCTTCGACAAGTCGTCCATGCAGGCGGTGGAGAGGGCCATTCGCGACAGCGACCTCGGTGTGAACCCCACCAACGACGGCAACGTCATCCGGGTCGTCTTCCCGGACCTGTCGGAAGAGCGCCGCAAGGAGTTCATCAAGGTCGCCGGCACCAAGGCGGAGGAGAGCCGGGTCTCCATCCGCAACATCCGGCGCCGCGCGAAGGACGCCCTCGACAAGCTCGCCAAGGACGGCGAGGTCGGCGAGGACGACGTCAGGCGTGCCGAGAAGGATCTCGACGACACGACGCACCGCTACGTGGCGCAGATCGACGAGCTCCTTGAGCACAAGAAGGCCGAACTGCTCGAAGTTTGATGAGACTTGACGACGCCGGGGAGCCCTCGGGCTCCCCGGACGAGCCGGAGGTCGACATGGCCGGCCCACCCCCCGGAGAAGCACTGGCCTCGCCCCCTGGGCAGGGGCGGGACGGCTCCGGCGACCCCCCGTCTTCCGATGGCCCCTCGCCTTCCGGCGGCGCGACGCCCGCTGGGAAGCCCGAGAGCAAGACGGGGCGAAACCTCCCGCTCGCCATAGGCGTGGGCGTCGCGCTCGGCGCTCTCGTGCTGCTCTCGCTGTACACGATCAAGGAGATCTTCCTTGGCGTGATGGTCGTGTTCCTGTTCCTCGGTATGCGGGAACTGACCGAGGCTTTCAAGAGCCGCGACATCCGTGTCCCGTTCATCCCTGTCGCGACGGGAATGGTCGGAACGCCGGTCGTCGCCTACGTGTGGGGCTCCACCGCCACCATCGCCGCGGTCTCGCTGACGGTCCTCGCGCTGCTGATGACGCGCCTGACCGAGGGCGCCTCCGGATACGTGCGGGACGTCACCGCCGGGTCGCTGGTGGCCGGCTACCTGGTGCTGATGGGCGGGATCGTCGCGCTGCTGATGCGTCCCGACGACGGCGACCACCGCATCGTCATCTTCATCGCCACGACCGTCGCCAGCGACATCGGCGGGTATTTCGCCGGGTCCTTCCTGGGCCGGCACAAGCTCGCGCCCACGATCAGCCCGAAGAAGACCTGGGAGGGCGTCACCGGGTCCGCCGTCACCTGCATGATCGTGGGCGGGTGGCTGGTGTGGTGGCTTCTGGACGGCGGTCACATCTGGCAGGGCGTGATCATCGGACTCGCCGCCGTGGTCACCGCGACCGCAGGCGACCTCGTCGAATCGATGATCAAGCGGGATCTCGGGATCAAGGACATGGGAACGCTCCTGCCCGGCCACGGGGGAGTGATGGACCGCCTCGACTCCCTCGTCGCGACGGCCCCCGTCGTCTGGCTGCTGCTGGAACTGTTCGTCCCCAGCTAGGACGTCCTGGGGGCGTTCCGCGGCTCGACTGCGGACCGCCCCTGAGAGACAGGCCGCCTTAGGAAACGACCCAGGAACGGCCCTGCTGGGCCAGACGCCGGATGAGCGCGTCCGACCCCTCGCTCTTGGCGAACCGGTGCTCCTCGCCCGTGATGGGCACGAGCCACAGCCATCGGACGGCGTCGCCGGCGAGTGTCAGTCCGGTCATGCCAGGCGCCTCAGGACCCGCGAGACGGTTCGGGTCGTCCAGAAGAAGCACACCCTCCCAGGACGACTCGCCGTTGCCGAGGGGGAACGTGCGAGCCTCGTGGTACCACTTGACGACGTCCCCAGGCGCGAACCACGTCACCGACCGCCACGGGTACTGCGCCAGCCACGGGAAGATGCTGCCTGACCGCTGACTGGGCAGCGTGCTGGCGACGGCCAGTTCTATGCGTCCGTATGGGGCGACGTCGTCCTCGTACAGTTCGACCGTAGGCATTCGCTGGCGGCTCATCCCGACCGTGCTCAGAACGGTGAACTGCCGGTCGCCCCTTGCGGGACGCTCCGAGACCCCGACCGTCGGGGCCATGCTCGGCCTGCCGCCCGCCAACTGGCGTCCGACATCGTGCCAGTAGTGGCCACTGGGACCCAGCCTCTGCAGGAGGTGACCGAGGATCGACTGCTGGAACTCCGCCCAGGAGCCGTCTGCGCGGCATCTCTTCCAGTGCTCGCGTGCTTGCTCGACGCGAGGCCCGAAGTCCTCGATCCCTTCGTCCAGAGGGAAGGCGAACGGGCTCTGCAGCGTGGCGTCGCGGGCGTAGCCGGGAATGCCGCGCCCCATGTCAGACCAGCCGGGGATCACCAGCAGCAGGTCGCCCCCCTCAAGCAGGGCCACGCCGTCGCCCTCCTCGAACCAGACGACCTCCAGCGCTTCAGTGTCCAGCGCCGGGCGTCCTGCGGGGTGGCGCACGTGGGACTCTGGCAGAAGGGGCGCGTGGCCCGCGTCGAGCCGCGACCGGTCCAGTTCCCGTGGGGCCTCGCGGTGGTTCGCGACCCAGACCGCCCCGACCACCGAGTCGCGCGCGTCCTTCAGGTAGGCGGCGGTGACCTCGCCGTCGGTCTCCACGGTGAGTCGCCGGCTGCCGTACGGGCTGGCCGCCGCGTGGACGACCGTGGCCGCTGACCCCCGGGGCGAGGCGGCGCCCCTGCGCAAAACCGACATGATCGAGACCTTAGTCGCAGACAAGGCCGTGTGCAGGAATGTCGCTGTTCAGGTATGGGCGGACGTCCAGGACGGACGATGCACGCACAGGTGTTTGCGACACTGGAAGGACCATGTCTACCACCCAGCCCTCCGCGACCGGTGCCGCGCCCAAGAAGACCCCGGCGAAGCTCGTCTTCGCCGCACCGAGGCGCGGCAAGCCGCCGAGGCATCTCGCCGACCTCACCACGGCCGAGCGTCGCGAGGCGGTCGCCGCACTGGGGGAGAAGCCGTTCCGCGCCGACCAGCTGTCGCGCCACTACTTCGCGCGCCTCGTCGACGATCCCGCCAAGATGACGGACCTGCCGGCCGCTGTCCGGGATCGGCTGGTGTCCGAACTGCTGCCTTCGCTGCTGACCCCAGTACGCGAACTGGACTGCGACGGCGGAACGACACTGAAGACCGTCTGGAAGGCCTTCGACGGCGTCCTGTTCGAGTCGGTTCTGATGCGGTACCCCGACCGGGCGACGATGTGCGTCTCGTCCCAGGCGGGCTGCGGGATGAACTGCCCCTTCTGCGCCACCGGTCAGGCAGGGCTCACCCGCAACCTTTCCACGGCCGAGATAGTCGAGCAGGTCGCCGCGGGCGCGCGCGCACTCGCCCGTGGGCGCGTCCCAGGGGGCCCCGGCCGCGTCTCCAACATCGTCTTTATGGGCATGGGCGAGCCCCTGGCCAACTACAAGGCCGTGATAGGCGCGGTCAAGCGCATCACCGATCCGGCGCCCGCCGGGCTGGGCATCTCCCAGCGCTCGGTCACGGTCTCCACGGTCGGGCTCGTACCGGCCATCGAGAAGCTCGCCGCCGAGGACATGTCGGTCAGGCTGGCCGTGTCCCTGCACGCCCCCGACGACGAGCTGCGCGACGACCTCGTGCCCATCAACAACCGGTGGAAGGTCTCCGAGGTGCTCGACGCCGCCTGGGCCTACGCCGAGCGCAGCGGGCGCCGCGTCTCGATCGAGTACGCCCTCATCAAGGACATCAACGACCAGGCCTGGCGGGCCGATCTTCTCGGAAGGCTCTTGCGCGGCCATCTCGTACACGTCAATCTGATCCCGTTGAACCCAACGCCGGGTTCCAAGTGGACCGCCTCCCGGCCCGAGGACGAGCGCGAGTTCGTCCGGCGCCTGGAGGCCCACGGGGTCCCGGTCACGGTGCGCGACACTCGGGGCAGGGAGATCGACGGGGCCTGCGGGCAGCTGGCCGCGGCGACCAAGGACTGAGCGCGCCGCGGGGCGCGTTCCCGGCGCCGCGCGGAGCGCGCGGACACGGCTGAGGAGCGCGGTGCCGGTGAGGACGGGTACACGGCTGCCGGTGGTCTTGCGAGGCTACGACCGGGACCAGGTCGACGCCCTGCTCAAACGGATCTCGCAAGCGCTGAGCGGCGGACCGCCGGTGCCCGCGGACGAGGTGCGCCAAGCCCGGTTCACCACCGTCCTTCGCGGCTACGACCACCGCGCGGTGGACGAGCTGCTCCGCGAGTGCATCAGGGAACTCCAGGCCCGCGCGCCGATCGCGGAGCGCCCCGGCCGCACCCGCGCCCAGCCGGCCTGGCTGATCAACTGGATCCAGAACGCGCGCTTCTCCGGTGCCGGCCTGCGCCCCGGCTACGACGTGCGGGATGTGGACGCCTTCCTCGAACGCGTGATCGCCGGCCTGCGCGGCATCGCCCCGCCCGTGACCGCCCGGGACGTGCGGGAGAGCGCGTTCCGCACCGTCCGGTTCGGGCCCGGTTACGACGAGCAGGAGGTCGACCGCTTCCTGCTGCAACTCGCGGCGGCCCTCGAACGCTGACGAAGTTATCCACAATTTCGCAGGACGTGGCGCACCGCGTGACGGTCGCGCCACGCTACGTGCATGGACCCTTTCGCCGTACAGTACCGACGGCTCCGAGCCCTGTTCGACGCCTTCCTCGCGCCGGAGATCACGGCCATTCTGCTGCCCCTGACCAAGCCCGGGCTTCGCCTCTCCACCCGCGGTGAGGTGCCCGTCCACCTTGGAGGCACCCCGCAGCTGCCGCCGGACGAGCCATGGCCGACCTGGAAAGGCCGCCCGCTCGACTTCTTAGGCGCGATCGACTTCGCGGGCCTCGCCGGCCTGCCGAGGGTGCCCGGTCTGCCCGCTTGCCGCGCCGCGTTCTACTACGCGAGCGGGCTCCCGCGTCCCTGGGGCGACGAACCGAGCCAACGCGACGGCTGGCGCGTCTTCACTGGCACCCTCCGCCCGGCGACCCCGCCATCAGGCGCCCTTTCCTACCCGCAGGTCACGCTAGGCGCCGCTCCGTTCCTCTCCCTGCCTTCTCCTCAGGAGGCGGTCATCCAGCGCTTGGAGATGGTCTACGACGGCATCGTGCCCGTGTACGAACAACTGCACGCCGCGTGGACGCGCCACACCTGCCCGGACGAAGCGCCCGCGCACCAACTGGGCGGCTGGCCGACCCTCGTCCAGCGTCCCGTCGGCCCCGACTGCCTGTACGCCTCGACCGGCCGCACCCTGAACTCCCTCAATCCTCCGGCCCTCACACCGGACGAGCAACGCGCGGTCGAGGAATGGCACCTCCTCCTCCAACTCGACTCCGACGACCGCCTCGGCTGGTACTGGGGCGACCCGGGCCGCATCTACTTCTGCAACCGCCACGACACCCCTTTGGAGCAGACATGGCTAACCGTCCAGGCCGCGTAACCCACCCGAAGGCATCCCCCGACCGAACGCCCGCTGGGCCAAATCAGCCTCCACAGCCTCACACCCTCGGGAACACACCACCCGACGGGCGGCGGCCCATACCGTCGCCCCGGTGGCCGTCCCGGCCCCCCAACGACGAGATGCCTGCGAACAAAGACGGCCGCGAAGAGGAAGCGGCGAGGAGCATCAACTCACACGGCCGTCGGTCCGTAGCGTCGCCCCGGTGGCCGTCCCGGGCTCTCAACGGCGAGATGCCTGCGAATAGAGACGGCCGCGAGGTGGAAGCGGCGAGGAGCGTCAACTCACACGGCCGTCGGCCCGTAGCGTCGCCCCGGTGGCCGTCCCGGGCTCTCAACGGCGAGATGCCTGCGGGTAGAGCTGGCCGCGAAGAGGAAGTGGCGAGGAGCGTCAGCTCATACTGGCGGCGGCCTGTGCCCTGCCAACATGCTGTGCCGCAGTCGAAGGCGGACAGAGGCTGTCGCTTACCTCTTCCTGTACAACTACGCCAACGAGATCGGCCGGACCCTTCCGGGGCGCGGCACGCACATGGCCGTGATGACTACCCCAGCCACAGAGGCTTAGCTCCGTCCGTTCAAAGCCCTGCCGGACGACGCAGGCGCGGCGTGACCTGGTGCTCGCTGGGGTCGCTCTCCATGGCGCCGTCCCAGCGCGATGCTGTGCGTCCCAGCTTGTTCGGGCTGGTGAACTCCCCTAAGGCGAGTGTCCGTGGTCGAGTGCTCAGGGGACGCGGCGGCGTGATGTTCGCCGTGGATGCGGAAACGCTTTACCTCGTTCGCTCAAGCATCGGGGGCCTCACTGGCAAGGGCCGGGTCAGCAGGCGAAGGCGAGGTGTGAGCTGGTGCTCCTCGGGAGTCGCGCCCGCGACACCGCCGCCGAAGGGTGGATGCACCACCGCGAGGAGTGGTCAGGGGGTGCGGTGGGTGGTTACGAAGTAGGCAGTGCCTACGACCGTGGACCAGATGAGGAGGTGGAGGGCGGTGACGGGGAAGTGCGAGACGAAGACGTTCGGGCCGTCGTGAGCTGCGCGCATCCAGTCGATCATCGGGATGGAAAGCCAGGAGAGCCGTCCCATGCCCAGGAGGAGGAGAGCGGTCGCGCCGCCGAGAAGCGCCAGCAGTGAGATCCCGGGATCGGGGATGAGGAGGCGACTCGTCCACGCCCCGAGCAGCGTGCCGGGGACGGCGACGAGGAGGTTCAACGCGCAGCCTGCCAAGATCGCCCGTCCCGGCGAGCCCGCCTGGAGGGCCTGGATGAGAGGAATGGCCAGTGTCACGACGCCCAGTGAGACGTTCACCCCGTAGGCCGCGAGCAGGCCCGCCCACGTGGGCGCGGACGGGTGGCGGGCCGCGGTGGCGGTCAGAGCGCGCTGCTCATCGGGCTGTGTGTCCAGGAGGGCGCGAGCCGACCACGCCCACACGGGGAACATGATCGCCGCCACATCCGCGAAAGTCCGCACCGCGAGCTCGCCCGCGTCGGGACCGCTCGGCCCCTGCGCGAGGACCAACGCCACCAGCAGAGCCACGACGATCAGCGGCTGCAGGACGCGCAGCGAGCGGAGGTAACCCGCCACGTGGAAGCGGACAAGTGCGATCACTCTTCACGCCTCCGCACCCGGTAGCCGTCGGCCCTCAGCTTCGTCTCCACGGTGTCGGCCTCGTCTCCGGGCACCTCGACCTCCAGGACGGTCCAAGGACTGGTGTCCCCCGGGGCCAGCGGTGTCACGGAGCGGTTGGCGACGTGCAGGCGGTCGACGCCGGGCATCGCCTCGATGCAGCGCTGGTGGTCGCTGACGACGACCGTGGTGCCGCGCGAGGCCAAATCGGAGATCAGTTCGGGGAGGGAATCGCGGGTAGCGGCGTCCAGGCCCGCGAAGGGCTCGTCCAAGATGAGCAGCTCGGGGTCCGCCATGAGCGCCTGCGCAAGCCCGATCTTTTGCGCGCTGCCCTTCGAGAGTTCGGGCAGCCGTACATCTAGGAGATGCGCAAAGGCCAGCCGCTCTGCCCAGACGTCACCAGTGCCAGCGGGGATGCGGCGGATGGCCGCCAAGTGGCCCAGGTAGGCGCGAACGCTGAACGGCTGGTCGACCGGAAACCGCTCCGGCGCGTACCCCACTCGTGCGGGACGGCCTTCGACGACGCCCGCTCGTGGCCTGCGCAGGCCGGCCATCACTCGCAGCAGCGTGGACTTCCCCGCGCCGTTATGCCCGGTCACCTCAGTGACGCTTCCTTTCGGAAGCGTCACGGTGACATCCCGAAAAACCCATGGGTCCCGGCGCCGATAACGAAAGGCGACACGCTCGAGCCGCATGGCACCGGAACTGTAGACACCTCTCCGTAAGGACGGCGTTAGCTCCACCCACGCCACCCGCGCCTGAACCTCGCCCTGAAGTCACGGGTGTGTCAGGCGACCTCTTGCGTGCACCAGCAGGCCAGGAAGGCCCAGTCTTCGATAGCGAAGCCCGGCCGCCCCTGACATGCCTTCGTCTGCGTGCCGTTGCTCGCAGCGCCGATCGCTGCGGAGCCGTTCCGCAGGGCGACGTCTGGCACCGAAGGACTGTGGGGTACCTCAGCGATGGGCTTGACGACGCGGCGTGCAGTCCGGCTGGCGCGCTTGGGCGTTCTCCGACCTCTACCCGCAGCCGTGCTGACGTGGTGTGTGGCCCGGTCGGTGCGCTTGGGTGGTCTGGGAGCTCGCACGGTGCCTTGATGCGGTGTGCAGCTCGGTTGGCGTGGTGGGTGGTCTGGGATCCGTCGCGTTGCCCTGGCTGTGGAGTCCGGTTGGCGCGCTTAGGGGGCCTGTAGCCCCTACACGCTGCTGTGTTGGCGTGGCCTGACGTGGTTTGGGGTGCTGACGTTGTCTGAAGTGCTGAGGTGGCTTGGGGGCTGGCGGGGCTTGGGACTCTTGGCCGACCTTTGGTAGGCCCTCGACGTGGCCTGACGGTGAGCCAGTACTAGGCACAGAACCCCTCGGCCTTCGCGGTCAGGGCGCGCGGCCCGTTGTGGTGCGTTGGGTGCCGGTGGTGGGGTGGGGTGGGGGTTGTTGGGGGGGTTGGGTTAGGTGGGGGTGGTTAGGGCTTTTGAGAGGCGGGCTGCGTAGTCGGCGGCCTCGGTGTCGGAGGCGTATCTCTGGCGTGGCCAGAAGAAGCCGCGGAGGCCGTCCTTCGGGTTGCGTGGAACCACGTGTACATGCAGGTGGGGGACGCTCTGGCTGATCCGGTTGTTCATGGCGACGAACGAGCCGGCTGCTCCGAGGACGGATTCCATCGCCTGCGCAAGGCGTTGGGCTTGCGCGAAGAACGGGCCTAGAAGGTCCTCGGGCAGGTCAGTGAGCGTCTCGTAGTGCGTCCGGGGGACCAGCAGCGTGTGGCCCTTGAAGAGAGGGCGGGTGTCGAGGAACGCCATCGCGTCCGGTGCGTCCAGCACGACGTGCGCGGGCCGCTCTCCCTTGATGATTTCGCAGAACAGACATGCCTTGCTCACAGCCTCACCCATCCCCCCATTCTCCAGCCCCACCCGCAGGCAACGGCACATCGGCCCGATGTGATCGATGGCTCCGAAGGCGACGTCGGCGCCACCCAGCAGGCGAGCGCTCTGGTTCGCGGCCGGGGCCTCAAGGACGAGCCGTGCTCAGGTGCTCCCGCACCGTACCTGGCGGTGATTGGCCTCGGCTCCGGCCGGTGCTGGTCGCTGAGAGTGGTTGGTCGTTCTGGGTGCCTTCTGAGGTCCGTCTGGCCGCGATTAGCTCTTGGCGGTGACGGCTCTGAACTCCTGCTGGTGATGGCTGGCCGCTAGGAGGTGTTGCGCTCTGGGGTTCTCTGGGGTCGTTTGGCTGGACTCGCTCATGGTGGCGGTTGGGTGGGTTGGGTTTCTGCCGGTGCTGTGTTGGTGGTGGGTCGTTCTACGTGTGGCTGGCCGTGATTGGTGCCTGGTGGTTGGGCCAGGTTTTGCTGGTGCTGGTGGCTGTTCTGGGAGGGCTGGTTGCCGGTAGTGCTTGCGTTTGAGAGTGGGTGAGTGGAATGGGAGTGTTGATCATGGGTGGGCTGGGCGGTTTGGTTGCCCTGTGGCGGCGGTCGTCTGGTGGTCGTGTTCGACCGCCGCCGGGGAGGGGTGTCAGCGTGTGGGCTTCGTCTGCTCGGGGTGGGTCAGGACAGGGCCAGCAGCAGGGCCGTGTAGGGAGGGATCGGGTCGGGGGCGGGCTCTGCCGCCTCTTGCGCCGCGGCGTGTTCGTAGAGGTCGCGTTCGGCGCGGTCCAGGGCGGCTGACAGGACGAAGTCGGTGACCGACCAGCCGATCAGCTCGGCCGCCGCGCGGATCACGAGAAACTGCTCCGCGGTGGTACGGAAGGTGATGTGATCGTCGGCGGGATCGGCCGGAAGGTCCTGGCGAACCGACTCGGGCATGGCCGGTCTCCTTCCTTGCGGCCTTTCAAAGTACGCCGCGAGGAGTTGCCAGGACATCCCCTCTGAGAACGAGAATCGGCGGTGTCCGGCGGAGTCAGCGGGTTCCCCAGGAGTAGGTCTGTTTGCGAAGTTTGAGGTATACGAAGCTCTCGGTGGAGACGACGCCCGGGACGGCGCGGATACGGCCGAGAAGTTCCAGAAGACGTTCGTCGTCCTCGCAGACGAGCTCCAGGAGGATGTCGAACGAACCCGCGGTGATGACGACGTAGTCGATCTCGTCCAGGGCGGCGAGCTCGTCGGCGATCTTCTCCAGGTCGCCCTCGCACCTGACGCCGATCATCATCTGGCGGTGGAAGCCGAGCATGAGCGGGTCGGTGACGCCGACGATCTGCATCACGCCGGTGTCGAGGAGCTTCTGCACGCGCTGGCGCACGGCGGCCTCGGAGAGGCCCACGGCCTTGCCGATGGCGGCATAGGAGCGGCGGCCGTCCTGCTGGAGCTGCTCGATGATCTGCTTGGCGGTCTCGTCGAGCTGGACGCGGGCTGCCCGTTCCATCCGGTTCTCCTAGCTGCGGCATCGAGGGTGTGAGGCCTCTGGGCCAAGTGAATCAGTCGTGAAATTCGATCGTAACAACGGAATCACTTGTGTTGGACGGACTCCTCTGTAAGGGTCGGGCCAACAGGACACAACGGGCGACGGCGCCCAGGAGGGACCTGAGGATGAGCGGCGAGCGGCTGCGCAACTTTATCGGCGGAGAATACGTCGACGCCAAGGACGGGCGGACGCTGGAGGTGGTCGACCCCAGCACCGGCGAGACGTACGCGGAGGCGCCGGTGTCCGGCGCCGAGGACGTCGACGCCGCGTTCCGTGCGGCGTCCGACGCGTTCCCCGCCTGGCGCGACGCCACGCCGGGGGAGCGGAGCCTCGCGATGCTGCGCTTCGCGGACGCGGTCGAGAAGCGGGCGGAGGACCTCGTCAGGGCGGAGAGCCGGGACACCGGCAAGCCCGTCCAGATGACCCTGGACGAGGAGGTGCCGCCGATGGTGGACAACCTCCGGTTCTTCGCCGGCGCGTCCCGGGTGCTGGAGGGCAAGGCGTCCGCCGAGTACATGGCCGACCACACCTCCTCGATCCGGCGGGAGCCGATCGGGGTGTGCGCCCAGGTGACGCCCTGGAACTACCCGATGATGATGGCGATCTGGAAGATCGGGCCGGCGCTGGCGACGGGCAACACCGTGGTGCTCAAGCCGTCCGAGACGACCCCGGCGAGCACGCTGATGCTGGCGGAGATCGCGGCCGAGTTCCTGCCCCCGGGCGTCTTCAACGTGATCTGCGGCGACCGCGGCACCGGGCGCTCGCTGGTGGAGCACCCGACGCCGCAGATGGTGTCGATCACCGGGAGCGTGCGGGCCGGCATGGAGGTCGCCGCGTCGGCGGCCAAGGACCTCAAGCGGGTGCACCTGGAGCTCGGCGGCAAGGCGCCGGTGGTCGTGTTCGACGACGCCGACGTCGAGGCGGCGGCGACGGGCATCGCCGAGGCCGGGTACTTCAACGCGGGCCAGGACTGCACGGCGGCCACCCGCGTGCTGGTCGCCGACCGGCTGCACGGGGAGTTCACCGAGGCGCTCACCGAGGCCGCCAAGGGGACGGTCGTCGGGCCTCCGAGCAACGCCGACGCCTTCTACGGGCCGGTGAACAACGCGAACCAGCTGGAGCGCGTCCAGGGCTTCATCGAGCGGGCGCCCAGCCACGCGAAGGTCCTCACCGGCGGCGAGCGCGTGGGGGACCGCGGTTACTTCTTCGCCCCGACCGTCGTGGGCGGCCTCAGGCAGGACGACGAGATGGTGCAGAACGAGGTCTTCGGCCCGGTCATCACCGTCCAGAGCTTCTCGGACGAGGCTCAGGCCGTGGAGTGGGCCAACGGCGTCAAGTACGGCCTCGCCGCCAGCGTGTGGACGCAGAACCACGGCCGCGCCATGCGCATGAGCAAGGCACTGGACTTCGGCGCCGTGTGGGTCAACACCCACATCCCGCTGGTGTCGGAGATGCCGCACGGCGGCTTCAAGCACTCCGGCTACGGCAAGGACATGTCGATGTACGGAATCGAGGACTACACCCGCGTCAAGCACGTCATGCACTACATCGGCGGCTGAGCGCCGCCGACCGGAGCCCGTGAAGGAAGTCCCGCCCATGACCGAGACCCAACCCGCCGCGGCGCGCGACGATCCGGCCGTCGCGGTCCCCGCGATCGAACTCGCGGGAGTCGAGAAGGATTACCACGCCTACGGCGAGACCGTGGCGGCGGTGCGCGGCGTCGACCTGTCGATCGCGGAGGGGGAGTTCTTCTCCCTGCTCGGCCCGTCGGGATGCGGCAAGACGACGACCATGCGCATGATCGCCGGCTTCGAGGAGCCGACGGCGGGGCGGGTCCGGCTGCGCGGGCAGGACGTCACGGACGTGCCGCCCAACAGGCGCGACGTGAACATGGTGTTCCAGTCGTACGCGCTCTTCCCCCACATGAGCGTCTTCGAGAACGTCGCGTTCGGCCTGCGCCGGCGCGGCGTTCCGAAGGCGCAGATCACGCGGCGGGTGGGGGAGATGCTGGAGATCGTCGACCTGGCGGGACGGGAGAAGCGCCGTCCCGCCGAGTTGTCCGGCGGCCAGCAGCAGCGGGTCGCGCTGGCCCGGGCACTGGTCAACGAGCCGCGGGCGCTGCTGCTGGACGAGCCGCTCGGCGCCCTCGACCTGAAGCTGCGCCAGGCGATGCAGGTCGAGCTGAAGCGGATCCAGCGGGGGGTCGGCGTCACGTTCGTGTACGTGACGCACGACCAGGGCGAGGCGCTGACGATGTCGGACCGCATCGCCGTCATGAACGACGGGGTGATCGAGCAGCTCGGCACGCCGCGGGAGATCTACGAGCATCCCGCGACGCGGTTCGTGGCCGGGTTCATCGGCACGTCCAACCTGCTGGAGGGGGAGGTCACCGGGACGGGGCCGGGCGGGGCGGTGCTCTCCCACGGCCCCGACGGCCGGATCGAGGTCCCGATGCGCCACGGCCGGGAGGCCGTCGCGGGGGAGCGCGTGGAGCTGACCGTCCGCCCCGAGAAGATCGGGATCGGGCTGGACAGGCCGGGGGACGGGCAGTGCGCCGTCCGGGGGACCGTGACCGAGGTCGTGTACCTCGGGACGTCGACGAACTACAACATCACCACCTCCGCCGGCGCCGACGTCGTCGTGTTCCTGCAGAACGCGACGTCCGCCGACGACATCGCCGTGCGCGGCGACAGCGTCTGGTTGTCGTGGGATCCGCGCCACTCGTACGCCATTGGAGCCCCGCAATGAGCCAGTTCGACCCTTCCTTCCTCCGCGGACTCACAAGGCCGCGCCTGGCGCGCTCCGGCGCGGGCGGCCTGGCTCGCCGCGACGTCCTGAGGCTGATGGGCACGGCGGGCGCCGGGCTCGCCCTGTCGGCGTGCGGGGTGAAGGGGCAGGGCGGCAAGGAGAAGGTCACCCAGAGCGACGTCGAGAAGTACTGGGCGAACAAGGCCAAGAGCGGCAGGCTCAATTGGGCGAACTGGCCGGGCTACATGCAGGACGACCGGGAGACCATCAAGGCGTTCGAGAAGGAGACGGGCGTCAAGGTGACCTACAAGGAGGTCATCCAGGAGATGGGCCCGTGGTTCGGCAAGATCCAGGCTCCGCTGGCCGCCGGGCAGTCCATCGGCTTCGACCTGATGGTGATGACGAACGGGATCCAGCTGGAGCAGTGCCGCCAGCTCGGTTACCTGGCGCCCCTCGACCTGTCGAAGCTGCCGAACTTCCAGGCGAACGTGGGCCCGTCGTTCAAGAACCCGTCCTACGACCCGGGCAACGCCTTCACGATCCCGTACGAGTCGGGGGTCACCGGGATCGCGTACAACACCAAGTACGTGAAGGAGGAGATCACCAGCATCGCCCAGCTGTTCGACCCGAAGTACAAGGGCAAGGTCGGCATGATGGGCGACTCGCAGGAGCTCGGGAACTTCGGGATGTTCCTGCTCGGCATCGACCCGGAGAAGTCGACGAAGGCGGACTGGGAGAAGGCCGCCGCCAAGCTGCGCGAGCAGCGCGACAAGGGCATCGTCCGCAAGTACTACAGCCAGGACTACGTCGACGCCGTCAGCAAGGGCGACGTGTGGATGACCATGGCGTGGTCGGGGGACGTGTACAGCCTGACGAGCCCGGACGTGAAGTTCGTGGTGCCCGAGGAGGGCGGCACCATCTGGACCGACAACCTGTGCATCCCGAAGACCGCCGAGAACCCGGTGGACGCGCTGACCCTCATGAACTGGCTCTACGTTCCCGAGAACAACGCGCCGCTGACCGAGTTCATCAACTACATGCCGCCGATCCCGGCCACCCAGAAGCTCCTCGCGCAGAAGGCCGAGCAGGCGGGCGGCGACGACAAGAAGGACCTGACCCGGCTCAGCACCAGCCCGCTGATCTTCCCGTCGCAGGCCGACCTGGCCCGGCTGCGGCACTACCGGCGGCTCACGCAGGCGGAGGAGACCGAGTACCAGAAGATCTTCGAGCCGATCTCCAAGGGCTCGTGATGGGCGGGGTGCGGGGACGGCTCGCGCCGTACCTGATGATCCTTCCGGGCGGGCTGTGGCTGGCGGCGTTCTTCCTCGTCCCGATGGTGCTGATGGTGTCCCTGTCGCTGCAGACCGGGAACCTCATCGACGGCTTCCAGCAGACGCTGCACTGGCAGAACTACACCGACGGGCTCAGCACCTACGGCGACAAGTTCGTCCGGTCGCTCTGGTACGGGCTGCTGGCGACGGTCGCGTGCATCGTGCTCGCCTACCCGGCCGCGTACTGGATCGCGTTCCGCGGCGGGCGCGCCAAGTCGACGTACCTGTTCCTCCTGCTGCTTCCCTACTTCGTCTCGTTCATCCTGCGGACGGTGTCGTGGAAGCTCGTCCTCACCGACAACGGGCCGGTCCTCGGGCCGCTGCGCGACCACGGCGTCCTGCCGGAGGGCTTCCACGTCCTCGACACCGGCGTCGCGGTCGTGTCCGGGCTCGCCTACAACTTCCTGCCGTTCATGGTCCTGCCGATCTACGTGGCGCTCGAACGCATCGACCCGCGCGTGGTGGAGGCGGCCTACGACCTGTACGCGAGCCGCGCGCAGGCGTTCCTCCGGGTCATCCTGCCGCTGTCGCTGCCCGGCGTCTTCGCCGGCGTGATCATGACGTTCGTGCCGGTGTCGTCGGACTACGTCAACGCCGAGGTGCTCGGCGGCCCGCAGAACACCATGATCGGCAACGTCATCCAGACCGAGTACTTCAACAACAGCGCCTACCCGACGGCGTCCGCGCTGTCGTTCGCGCTGATGGCGATCCTGCTCGTCGGGATCTTCGCCTACGCGCGCACGCTCGGCACGCAGGACGTCCTGGAGGCGGCGGGACGATGACGACGCACACCAAGGCCCCCGCGGCGCCCGCCGAGACCCCGCGGCGGCGCGCACCCCGGCGCCGGATCTCCGGCCTGCACCTCTACACCCTCGTGCTGATCGCGTGGCTGATCCTGCCGATCGCGATCATGATCCTGTTCGGGTTCAACGACACCCGCAGCAAGCAGAACTTCGAGTGGCAGGGCTTCACGCTCCGCTGGTACGCGCACCTGTTCGACAAGAGCGACCTCACCGCGGCCGTCGTCAACTCGCTGACGATCGCGCTGCTCAGCACGCTGATCACCACGGTCATCGGGACGTTCGCGGGCCTCGCGCTCGGCCGGTACCGGTTCCGCGGCAAGGGCTCGACGAACCTCGTGCTGTTCATGGCGATCTCCTGTCCGGAGATCGTGATGGGCGCTTCGCTGCTCTCGATGTTCGTCACGTTCAACCTGCCGCGCGGCTACCTGACGATCCTGCTCGCGCACGTGATGTTCTCGATCGCGTTCGTGGCCGTGACGGTCCGGGCCCGCGTCGTCGGGCTCGACCCCGCGGTGGAGGAGGCGGCGCAGGACCTCGGCGCCGGCCCGTGGACGCGGTTCCGCCTGGTCACCCTGCCGATGATCATGCCTGGGGTGCTGGCGGGGGCGCTGCTGGCGTTCGTGCTGTCCATCGACGATTTCGTCATCACCAACTTCACCAGCGGCGCCACCGTCACGTTCCCGCTGTGGATCTACGGTTCCACCAGGACGGGGACGCCGCCGCAGGTCAACGTGATGGGGACGATCATCTTCGCGGTCGGCGTGCTGATCGCGGTGGTGTCGGCGCGGCGCAGCGCCCGCGCGCGAACGCGAGCATGAACGCGAACGTGGCCGGGGCGCTCGCCGACGCCGCCCCCGAGCCGTTCTGGCTCGGGGACCCGGCCCGCCCCGAGGCGGGTCCGGCGCTGTCCGGCACGCTGACGTGCGACCTCGCCGTCGTCGGCGGCGGCTACAGCGGCCTGTGGACGGCCCTGCTCGCCAAGGAGCGCGACCCGTCCCTGGACGTGGTCGTGCTGGAGGCCGGCCGGATCGGCGCCGCCGCGTCCGGACGCAACGGCGGGTTCTGCGCCGCCAGCCTCACCCACGGCCTGGAGAACGGCCTCGGGCGCTGGCCGGACGACGCCCACACGCTCGAACGCCTCGGCTGGGACAACCTGCGCGCCATCGCGGAGACGCTGACCCGCCACGGCATCGACGCCGAGTGGGAGCCGACGGGGGAGATGAGCGTCGCCACCGAGGAGTGGCAGGTGCCCGCGCTCCAGGAGGCGGCGGAGAAGGCCTACGAGCACGGCTGGCAACCGATCATGCTCGGCGCGGAGGCGGTCCGCGCCGAGGTCGACTCGCCCACCTACCTGGCGGGCCTGTGGGACCGCGACGCCGTCGCCATGGTGCATCCGGCCAAGCTCGCCTGGGGCCTGGCGGACGCGTGCCGCGCCCTCGGGGTCCGCGTCTTCGAGAACACCCGCGTCACGGCGCCGCGCACCGACGCCCGCGGGCTCCGGCTGGCGGCCGCCGCGCCCCCGCGGCGGGGCGACCGGGCGCCCCGCCCGCTCGGGACGGTCACCGCCCGGCACGTCGCCCTGGGGACCGGCGCCTTCCCGCCGATCCTTCGGCGCCTGCGCAACTACGTCGTCCCGGTGTACGACTACGCGCTCGTCACCGAGCCGCTCACGCCCGCGCAGCGCGCGTCCATCGGCTGGCGGCACCGGCAAGGGCTCGGCGACAGCGCCAACCAGTTCCACTACTACCGGCTCACCGCCGACGACCGCATCCTGTGGGGCGGCTACGACGCCGTCTACCACTTCGGCAACGGAATGCGTCCCGCGCTGGAACGGCGCCCCTCCACGTACGCGACTCTGGCCCGGCACTTCTTCGCGACGTTCCCGCAACTGGAGGGTGTGCGGTTCACCAACGCCTGGGGCGGCGTCATCGACACGTGCAGCCGCTTCTGCGCCTTCTACGGGACGGCCTACGACGGCAGGCTCGCATACGCGGCGGGCTACACCGGCCTCGGTGTCGGCGCCACCCGCTTCGGAGCCGACGTCATGCTCGACCTCCTGGGGGTCGGTCTCGCGCCCGGCGAGGAGACCGAGCGGACACGGCTGGCGATGGTGCGCTCCAAGCCCGTCCCGTTCCCGCCCGAGCCGCTGCGCTACGGCGTCATCGAGCTGACCCGGCGCGAGATCGCCCGCGCCGACCGCAACGCGGGGCGCCGGGGAATCTGGCTCCGCACCCTCGACCGCATGGGCCTCGGCTTCGACTCCTGAACGGGGATCAGTCCGGCGACTCTTCGACCGTGCCGAAGATGACCGACGAGACCTCCAGGTACAACTGCTCCGGATACGGCATGAAACCGACGTTGCGCAGCGCCTGCTTCTGGCCCGCCGACTCCATCACGAACTCGCCGTAGCCGAAGACCCGCCCGAGCACCGAGCGGTTCAGCGCGATGTCGGTGACCTTGGCGAGCGGCATCATCGCGACGTTGCGGTTGAGGACGCCGTTGACGACCATCACCCGGTGCTCGGTGACGAGGAAGAAGTCGACCGACCAGGCGATCACCTTCCAGGCCAGGTAGCAGACCGCGATCAGCCACAGCCCCCAGATCCAGACCTGCCCGCTGACCGCGCTCGCCGCGCCGCACGCGATGAGCCCGGCCACGACGACCCCGACCGGTAGCAGCAGGACGGCCGGATGCCGCCGAACCGCGATGACACGGCCCTCGTAGGACATCAGATACTTGTCGACCGTCCGCGACGAGGTGTCGCGGTGCACCATCATGTCCTGCAGATTCACGGCGTGTCCTCGTCATGATCCGGGTGGGACAACCGTAGCCGACGCGGCACCGGAGGTGCAGGGGCCGCACGGTAAGGGCCACGGCTCCGCTCGGGGCCTTGTCGGACGCGGATCCGTTCGCCGATCATGGTCGTCATGGACGGCGACGCCGAGAATCCGCGGGAGCCCGGCCGGCCGGGCGGCGATTTCGCGCCCGAGGTGACCGGACGTCCGATCTGGCGGCTGCTGCTGAGGGGCCTCGGCGTCTACCTGCCCGGCTGGGAGATGCCCGCGGGCGCGCTGCGCGTCCGGGACGGGGCGCCGCCGGCGGGTTTCGGGCCGCCCGCGTACCTGAACGGCGACGCCGGCTTCGGCGTCCAGGTCCCCGACCGGCGCCGGGGCCTGGAGCCGGACCGGGAGATCTACGTGCGGGGCCGGGAGGACCCGAGCTTCGGGATCGTCGTCGCGGGCCCGTCGGCGGCGATCGGGAGCCGCGTCGTCGACGCCGCGGTGCTGATGCGGTTCGCGCGGAGGCTGACGTTCGAGGAGCTCGTCGACACCGGCGACGCCGACTCCGTCCCGTACGCGGTGCGCGGGGCGCGGGCCGTGGAGAACGCGGTGTTCCTCGACCGCGCCGCCGGGATCGGCCTGTGCGTCGAGGCCGACCCGCGGACCGGCGCCCTGCGCTGCCCCCTCTACGTGCGCATCGGCGGCCCCGCGGAACGTTCCGTGCGGGCCTACGGGGCGGTGGCCCAGCCGGTGAGGTCCCACAGCTGATGGGACGGCAGCCGCCGCAGCCGGACGCTCGCGGCGGCCGGGTCCCAGAACACCTCGTCGCTCTCCAGCTCCAGCGACTGCGCGGCCGTCAGCACCGCGCACAGCAGCTCGTCGCGCGTCCGGACGGCCATGAGCGGGCCGATCTGCGCGACGGCGCCCGAGCACTCCGCCAGCGTCCGCAGGAGCGACTTGAGGGCCGCCTCGTCCTCGGGCCCGCGCGCGGGCTCCACCCCCGCCGGGACGCCCGGCTCCACCCGCGCGAGGCCCCGCCTGGCCTCGCCGACGGACAGGCCGTTGCCGGACCGGGCGCCGGCGCCCGCGGAGATGAGCAGGGCGCTGAACACGCCCGCCAGGTCCTCGCTGGCGTGCCCGCCCAGGAAGTAGCGGCGGCGCTCCGGTGAGCCGGGAGTGCCGTTCGAGCCCTCGGACGTGCGGAACCGGACGGCCAGCCGGCTGGCGCGCACGCACCGCTCGTACATGTCGCCGAGGATGTCCTCCAGCTCCTCGTCGCGCGTCCACAGGCGCCCGGTCGCGGTGACGGCGTCGCCGTGGGGGCGGGGGCGTCCGGTGAGCGCCGCCGTGACGGTGTCGTCGAGCTCGCCCTCGGTGAACCGCAGCAGCTCGGCGACGACGTCCTCGACGTCCTCCAGGGTGCGGGTGAGGGCGCGCTGCAGTTCCAGGATCTCCTCGCCGCCGCGCTCCAGGTCCGCGAGCCGGTCGAGCGCCGCTTCGACCTTGCCCTCCACGGGCCCGCCGCCCGCCCCGGTGGCGGCCCGCACCGACGTCTCGACCTCGCCGAGCTTGCGGCGCAGCGCGGCGAGGGTGATGCGCTGCTGCTCCAGCTCGTGCAGCCTGCCCGCCTGGGTCCGCAGGTAGTCGTCCGCCTGGTGGACGAGGCCCGCGAGCTCCTCCACCTGCCCGGTGTTCTGCCGGAGCCGGGTGTCGAGCGCGGGCAGCACGTCCTGCTTGACGCGCGACAGCTCCGCGGTGAGCTGCTCGCCGACGGTGACCAGCACGTTGTTCTGCTTGGTCACCTGGTCGTTCAGTTCGTCGATCCGGCGGGTGAAGGCATGGGCCTGGTCCCGGCTCTGCTTGCCCGCGTACAGTTCGAGCGCCCCCACCACGACGCACATCACCACCAGGATGACCGTCGTCATTGCACTCCTCGGGCGTGACGGTGATTACCGGAACGACTTTTGATCGCGACCATAACTTACGATCATGCGCGCCGACCGGAACTTACGTAACCGACTGATCTCCATGACCGGCCGGTCTCACCTGTTCTTCCCGTGCCATTCCGTGACGCCTTCCGTGCGCTGGGTGACGAATTCTCAGACGCAGCCCTCGAATTGCGGGACGGTGGTGGTGGCCTTCAACCCGGCGGGGCGGAACCACTTGTCCAGCAGCCGCGGCGCGGTGCCGTCCTGGTACATCCGCGTGATCGCCTTGTTGACCGCCTCGCAGCCGTCGACGTCGCCCTTCCTGATGCCGACGCCGTAGGGCTCGTCGGTGAACGGGGCGTTGACGAGCGTGAGACCGCCGCCGGCCGCCTTCGCCGCGAGGCCCGCGAGGATCAGGTCGTCGGTCGAGACCGCGTCGAGCCGGCCCCCGGTGAGCGCGGTGAGGCAGCCGGCGTACCCGCTCGCCTCGACCGGGAGCGCGGCGACGCCCTGCTCGTCGTGGACGCGCGGGAACGACACCGACCCGGGCACGCGGCAGAGCCGCCGCCCTTTCAGGTCGTCGATGTTCCGGATGGCGCGGGCCTCGGACCTGCGGACGAGAATGTCCTGGTGGGCCACATAGTAGGGACCCGCGAACGACACCTTCACCTTGCGTTCCGGCGTGATGGAATAGCTGGCCACCACGAGGTCGACGTCGCCGTCCTGGAGCATTTTCTCGCGGGTCGCCGATGTCACCCGCCTGAACGTCACGTCGCCCGGGCCCACGCCCATCCGCCGGGCGATCTCTTTGGCGATGTCGACGTCGAATCCGGTGAACGACCCGTCGCCCTGGCGTTCGCCGAGTCCCGGCTGGTCGCCGTTGACGCCGATGACGAGCGCGTCCTTTCCGGCGACGGAGTCCTCTCCGGCGTCGGCGATCCCGCACGCCGTCCCCGCGCCGAGGACGGCCGCGGCCGTGAGGAGCGCCGCCGCGATGCTCCGCGCCCTCACTTCGACCACCGGTACTCGGCCAGGCGGGGGCGCACGCCGGCGAGGACGAGCGCGGCGATGACGGCGCCCGCGGCGGGCAGCACCGCGTACCAGCCGCTCGTGCCTCCGTCCCCGTCCTTCACGGCCTCGTCGAACGCCTTCCTGTGGATGGCGACCAGCGCCTGCAGGGAGCGGTCGTACCGGGTGAAGTCGGCGGCGGCCGCGCCGCGGGCGGCGACCGCCTCGTCGCGCTGTCCCCGGTCGACGAGGTCGCGCATCCGGCGGTCGTTGGCCTGGGCCTTCTGGTAGTCGGCGAGCACCCTGTTCATGACGTCCGTGAGCTGCGCCTTCTGCCGGGCCGACTGGACCGGCCGGTCGGCCTCGGCTCCGAGGAAGCCGAGGAACTTCACGCGGCCGGGTTCGAAGGACAGGTCCTTCTGGACGGCCGCGTTGTACTGGGTCAGATTGCCGGCCTTCAGGTACAGGACGGTCTGCGACTTGCTCAGGTAGACCTGCTCGTAGGCGTCGGCCCGCCCGGGGTCGAGCAGGAACCGGGTCTCGTCGGCGTTCGCGCTGTTGCTGATTGCGCGCGTCCGCGAGAGCCCGAGGATCGAGTCGAAGCCCTCTTCCTTGGCCTGGCGCAGATGGTTCGCCTGGCCGGTGAGCATGAGGGTCCCGGCCGCGACCAGGGCGAGCGTGCCGAGCGTCGCCAGCGCGAGCGGCACGTTGAGCAGCCGCCGGAACCGCCGGGCCAGGTAGAGCTGGAACCCGAGGAGGACGGCCAGGAGGACCAGGCCCGTGGCGAGGACGCCCGTGCGTCCGAGGAGGACCGCCGAGCGCTTGTCCTCGTAGGTGTGCCGGACGAGGGTGCCGTTGTCGAGCGTCAGGTTGTAGGCCTTCGGCAGCAGGTCCAGCTTCATCAGGTCGGTCGCCTGCCGGTACAGCTCGACGACCTTCTGCGACGGCGGCCCGGACGCGTGCGGGGACTGCCGGTCCAGCAGCAGGGCCTGCCCGGCGAGGCGCTCGTAGCGGGCGAGCGCGTCCAGCAGGTCCCGGGCCGTGTTGTTCTCGGTCGTCTCGTCCGCGAGCTTCGCGGCCTTCAGCAGGGCGTCGCCGGCCTTGCGGCGGTTCTGGTCGTAGCGGGCGAGCGCCTGCTCGCGTCCGCCGCCCGCCGCGTCGCCGATCAGCAGTGCGTCGGCGAGCTGCGCGTCCATGTCGGAGAGCTGGAAGTACAGGTCGCCGGTGGCGACGACCTGCGGGCCCGCGTCGTGCCCGATGACGCGCACGCCCTCGCGGGCGTTCGCGATCGCCGCCCAGCCGACGCCGAGCAGCGCCACCAGCAGCACGAGCGACAGCGCGGTCAGCGTCCTGACGCGGGACGCGACGGTGCGGGGGAGCAGTCGCGCGAGACCGGACGGGGCCTCGCCGCCCGTCCCGGGGCGCGTGCCGCCGCCCTCCCGGGAGGGCGGCGACGGCTGCGCGGCGGGGGCCGGTCGCCCCGCCGGCGGGGACTGCTGGACGGCCGTCATGTCGCCTCGCCTCGGGTGAGCGTGATGGTGGTCCAGGCGCCCAAGTGGATCCGGTCGCCCTCGGAGACCGGGACCTCCACGTTGTACGGGATGGGGTCGGTGGAGCCGTTCACGCAGGTGCGGTTGGTCGAGCCGGGGTCGACCAGCGTCCAGGTGCCGTCGGGCTTCGCCAGCAGCACCGCGTGGACGTGGGAGACGCCGGGGTCCTCGGGCGGCTCGCGCAGGTCGATCTCGGGCGGGGACGGCTGCGACGAGCTGCGCCGCCCGATGCGGACCTGCTGCCCGGAGAGCGGGATCCGCCGCTCGGGCGCGTACGGGGGGAACGCCAGGGACGCCGAGTCGGGGCCCTCTTCGGCGATGACCGTGCTGTAGTACTCGCGGTCGGCGCTCACGACCGCCGTCCACACCGCCCCGGGCGCCGGCGGCGCGGGGACGGGCGGGGCCGGGACCGGGGGAGCGGGGACGGGCGGCGCTGGCACCGGAGGGGCCGGAACGGGCGGGGCCGGCACGGGAGGCGAGGGCGGACGCCGCGGATCCGACGGCCCGCGCTGCGCCGTGCCCGGTCCGGACGGGACGGGCACCGCGGGTTCGGGCTCCGGCGGAGCCGCGGGCTCGGGCTCCGGCGTGGGCCTGCCGCCGCCGATGGCGAAGTCGTAGCCGCACGCCTCGCAGAAGCGGTCGGTGCTGGGCGTCCCGCAGTCGGGGCACGGAGTCCCGCCCGGCGACGGCTGCGGGCCGGACGGGAGGGGGGCCGCGCCGGTGGGGGCGCCCTCGATGCGCTCGCCGCAGACGTCGCAGTAGTCCTGCGCCTGCGAGGTGTGTCCGCTGGGGCAGCTCGCCATGGTCAGCTCTCGCCCCTCCTGGTGGTCACCGTCTCGTCCTTGCGGGTCCGGACCGTCTTGCTGGAGCGCGTGTCGAGCTCCATCTCGTCGGCCTTGTTGACGTCGCGCTTCAGCCGGACGGTGCCGCTCGCCTCGTCCACGACGTCCACCACCTTGCGGAGCATCGCGGTGATCTCGTCGTTGCCGGCCTCGCCCGCGAGCACCACGGCCCGGCCGAGCCGCGCCGTCGCGGTGTCGAGGTCGCCGTCCTTGCGGGCCTGCAGGCCCTCCTGGATCGCCGCGGCCAGCTCCGCCTGCCCGGTGTAGCCCGCCACCCGCGGGTTGATGCGGGTGGACTTCGCCTCGTCGTCGGTCCACTCGGCGAGGACGTTCGCGGTCGCGACGACGCGCGCCTCCTCGCCCGGCGCGCCCGGCACGACGAGCTTCACCCACGCGGCGCGCAGCTCCTTGCCGACCTCGCCCGGCGGCACCTCGACGCAGATGTGGTAGTCGCGGCTCTCGGCGCCCCACGCGCCGAGCGGGTAGTCGCCGGCCTGCGGCGCCGACTCCGCGCGCTTGCCGGTGAGGTCCTCCACCGACGGCGAGACCTGCTTGACGAACCGGAGCCGCGCCGTCTGCGGCGTCCACACGCGCAGGGCGACGTCGGCGACGGACTTGCCCATCGCCGCCTCCGTCATGGCGCGGAAGTCCTCGACCAGCCCGGCCGGGTCGGCCACCATGCCGACGCCGCCGAGCAGCGCGGAGGCGACCTTGCGCAGCTCGGCGACCTCCCAGTCGGTGCCGACGCCGCGGCAGTCGCAGACGAAGCGCCCGCCGCAGCGGGCGAGGGCCGCGTCGAGCTCCTCCGCCGTCTCGTGCTGGTTCTTGCCGTCGGTCAGCAGGATCGCGTGCCGGATGCCGTCGCGGCCGCCGAAGAGGTCGTCGGCCAGCCGCAGCCATGATCCGATCGCGGTGCCGCCGACCGCCCTCAGCAGGCTCAGCGCGTGCTTGGCCTCCGCGCGGGTCTCCGGCGTCGCCGGGACCGTCCCCTGGTGCCGGGGGAAGACCATCTTGGCCGTGTTGGAACCGGAGACGACGGCGAACTCCACGCCGTCGCGCAGCGTGTCGACCGCGACCTGCGCGGCCGCGATCGCCGCGCGCAGCTTGGTCTCGGGGAAGGACATCGAGCCGGAGGTGTCGATGATGACGACCTCGGACGCCCGGGTCGAGGACGGGACGGGGGCGCCCTCGCCCGCGTCCGCCTCGACGGACACGATGGCGTGCACCTCGCGGCCGCCCTCGGGCAGGTACTTGTTCTGGTCGACGGTGATGCTGAACTGCGGCTCCCTCATCGGGGCTCCTCCGTGCTCTGGGGGATGCTCTCGTGGACGCGGCCGCCGGAGCCGCCGGGGGAGGGGACCGGGATCACGGCGACGGTGATGTTGTCGCGGCCGCCGGCCTCCAGCGCGCGGCTCACCAGCGTCCGCGCGGCGCCGAGCGGGTCGGCCGCCGGGCCCGGCGACTCGCCGCCGGGGCCGGACAGCAGGGCCGCCAGGTCGGCGGCGGCCGGGAAGTAGTTCCAGAGCCCGTCGCTGCACACCAGCAGCGTGCCCGGACCGCCCGGCCGGAACGTCGCCACGTGCGGGTTGACCTGCCCGGCGTCGGCGCCCAGCCACGCGGTGATGACGTGCGCGTTCGGGTGCGCCTCCGCCTCCGCCTCGGTCAGCGACCCCTCGGCGACCATGAACGCGGCCCACGAGTCGTCCTCGGTGAGCCGGCGGGACGCGCCGAGCTCGGCCATGTCGCCGGTGCTGACCTCGGCCCCGTCGATCTCGTCGGGCGCGGGCCCCGCCGCGGCGTCCTCGCCGGACCCGCCGGAGCCGTCCGCGGCCAGCCAGTAGGCGCGGCTGTCCCCGATCCAGCCGACCGTGACCGCCGGGCCGCGCGTCACCGCGGACACGTAGGTGCACGACGGCGCGTCGGACGGCGAGGTGGCGAGCGCGGCGACGGCGGCGGCCGCGCGCAGCGCCGCGTGACGGGTGGCGTCCTCGGCGTCCTCCCCGGCGTCGAGCCGCGCCACCAGCTCGCCGAGGCCGGTGTCGGCCGCGGCGCGGGAGGCCTCGTCGGGACGCTGCGAGGACCCGACGCCGTCGGACACGACCGCCGCGACGCCGGACAGGTGCGCGGCGAGGGCCAGCGCGTCCTCGTTGCGGCTGTAGCGGCGGCCGCGGTCGCTCGCGCCCGCCGCGACGACCGGGCGGGTGCCGTTGCCGCCGGACGCGGCCGGCAGCTCGATCTCGACGTGGTCGCGTGCGGCCGGCTGGCGCAGGCCGCACGTCTCGCAGTAGCCGTCGGCGTCGATCGCCGTCCCGCCGCATCCGGGGCACGGGCCCGCCCGGTCCGCCCGCCGGGCGGACGGCGCGGACTCCTGCCTGATCGTGGCGCCGTCGCGCCCGGTGGCCGCGGCGGGCGGGCCGTCGGCGAGCCGGTGCCCGCACTCCTCGCAGAAGATCTCCTCGGCGAACACCACGGCGCCGCAGGCGGGGCAGGCGAGCTCGGCCGCCTTCCCCTGGTCCGTCCCGGCCGTGCCGGTTCCGGGGGGTTCGGTACCGGCGGTGTCGTCGGCTCGGGTGTGGTCGTCGGTCACAGCAGCGTCCTCGGGCGTACGGCGTTGGCGGAGTCGACGAGCCGGCGGCACTCGTCCCTGTCTCGGGTGCGGCGTGCCAGCTCCCGGTATGTCCCTTCCAGAAGGCGGCGCAGCGGGCCCTCAGCGAGCGCGGCGCCGAACAGGGAGCCGCCCTGCGTCCCGGCAGCCGTGCCGGGACCCGCCAGGATCCAGCCGAGCGCGGCCTCCAGCACCTCGGCGGTGAGCCTGTCGCGGCGCTCGGCGTCCAGGTCGAGGGCGGCGAGCCGGTGACCGGCGGCGACCAGCTCGGCCGCCGTCAGCTCGGCGGGGGGACGGTCGCGCACCGCCGTCACGACGGCCGCGACCTGCGCGGGCACGTACCGGATGGAGATCTTCGGCACCGAGTCGAGCGCGGCGACGGCGGCGCGGCGGTCGCCCGCCGCCAGATGCACGCGGGCGAGGCCGAAGGCGGCGTTGATGTAGCTCTGGTCGGTGCGCCACACCGTCTCGTACAGGCGGACGGCGTCGTGCGGCGCCGACCGCTCGCGGCAGTAGGCGAGGGCCAGCTTGGGGGCGGCCTCGCCGGGCAGCAGCCCGTACAGCCGGTCGAACAGCGGCGCGGCCTCGTCCACCCGGCCCCGCGCGAGCAGCCCGACCGCGCGGTACCAGCCCACCCGCCAGTCGGAGGGGCGCTCCGCGGCGAGCGCGTCGAGCAGCTCGTCGGCCTCGTCGGCCGCGCCGAGCTCGATCCTGGCGCGGGCGAGCGCCAGCCTGACCTCGGGCGTGCTCTCGGGAGCGTTCGCCGCCGCCTCGGCGGCCTGCGCGGGCTCCAGCGCGCCGAGCCCGGACACGAACGCGGCCGCGGGGTCGGCGCCGTCCACGAGCGGAACCGGCAGCGCCGCCGCGGCGACCGGCGGCGGGACGGGCGGCAGCGCCGCCTCCTCCCGCGCCTCGCCCGCCATCCGCGTCGTGAACCGCTCCGGGCCGAACAGCCCGGACGGGGCGGGGCGCGGGACGCCGTCCTCGGCCGCCAGCACCTCGCGCAGGACGCCGGTGAGCTGCTCGGCCATCTCCGCCGCGTCCTGGAAGCGCGCGGTCGGCTCCCGGTGCGTCGCGCGGCGCAGCAGCCGGTCGTAGGACTCGAACCGCTGGAGGACGGGTATCTCCTCGCGCGGCGGCAGCGAGTCGGCGAACCCCCGGGTGTAGCCCTTGAACGGGAAGCTCAGCACGGCGAGCGCCCGGCCGACCGTGTAGAGGTCGGAGGACACCGAGGGGCCCGCGTCGGCGATCTCGGGGGCCTGGTAGCCGACCGTGCCGTAGATCGCGCCGTCCGGGTCGTCCAGCCGCCGCACCCCGCCGAGGTCGATCAGCCTGAGCTGCTCCTCGGACTGGATCACGTTGTCCGGCTTGAAGTCGCAGTAGACGAGCCCCTGGGCGTGCAGGTACTCGAACGCCCGCAGCACCTCCAGCCCGTAGGCGATGGCCTGCGCGAGCGGCAGGTGCTTCTGGCCGGCCGGCAGCGGCTGCCGCAGCAGGATGTCCTTGAGCGATTCCCCGCCCACGTACTCCATGACGATGTAGCCGTCGCCGCCGTGCTGGACGAAGTTGTAGATCTTGACGATGTTGGGGTGCTCGACCTCCGCGAGGAACGCGCGCTCGGCCGCCGCCGCGGCCATCGCGTCGGCGTCGCCGCTGTCGAGCAGGCCCTTCAGGACCACCCAGCGGTCGCTGACGTTCTTGTCCTGGGCCAGGTAGATCCAGCCGAGCCCGCCGTGGGCGAGGCAGCCGAGCACGCTGTACTGGCCGCCGACGAGGTCGCCCGGGACGAGCTTGGGGGTGAAGGAGAAGCGGGCGCCGCACTTGGGGCAGAAGCCCTCCGTGCGGCCCGGGCGGTCGCCGCGCCCGCGGCCGACGGGCTCGCCGCAGCCGCTGCAGTACCGCTTGGCCTCCGCGACCTGCGGGTCGCTCATCACCGCGCTGGACGGGTCCCGGTAGGGGACGCGCGGCACCTCGACGAGCCCGGCGCCGAGCATGCCGCGGCGGCCGGAGGAGCGGGCCGACCCGGTGCGGGTGCTGCCCGTCCGGGTGCTGCCGGTCGCCGTGCTGCCCGACGCTCCCGTGGCCGCCGACGCGCCCGAGCCGCCGGACGCGCTCGCGGCGGCCTGGACGCGGGCGGTGTACGCGGGCGGTGAGCCGCACACGTCGCAGTAACCGTCCATGATCGTGCCGGCGCAGCCGGCCTGGTGGCACTGGTCGGGCCGCTCGGCGGGCGGGCGCGGGGCCGGGACGCTCGGCGCGGCGGCCGGAGCCGGCGCGGGCGCGGACGCCGCCGGTGGGTTGCCGCAGACGTCGCAGTAGCCGTCCGCGATCGTCCCGCCGCAGCCTGGCTGCGCGCACTGGCTCATCGGTCCGCTCCCTTCGCTCGCGAGGTGACGGCCCGCTGGTACGCGTTCAGGGCCACGGTGGCCTTCCGCAGATCGCAGGGAGAGGTCCACAGCAGCTCGCGTGCCTGCTCGTAGGACCGGGCCAGTTCGGCGTCCTCGGCGTGGCCGAGCCGCGCGGCCTTCGCCCGGTAGGCCTGCAGGCGGCCGCGCAGCTCCTCGCGCCGGTCCAGCAGGCCCCGGATCAGGCCGGTGGTCTCGCGTGCCCGCGCCAGCGCCGCGTCCGCGGCGCGTTCCAGGTCGGCGACCCGCCGCGCGGTCTCGCGCCAGCCCCCGCCCCGCGCGGCCGCGCCCGGCTCGGGCCGGGTGACGGCGGCGAGGCGGTCGGCGAGGGCGGCGGAGGAGTCGGGCGGGTCCGGCAGCGCGGGCGCGGTGATCTTGGCGAGGACCTCGTCGCGGGCGGAGCTCGCCTCGGCCTCGGCCTCGCGCACCAGGTCCAGGACGGCGGCGACGCCGCGGATCCGGGCGGCGAACCCCTCGCGCAGCCGCTCCGCCTCCTCCAGGCCGCGGCGCACCTCGGCGAGGCCGGAGCGGATCGCGTCCAGCCGCGCGGTGTCGGCGTGGCCGTCCCGCGCCAGCGCGAGCGGGTCGGCGCGCACGGTCGCGGCGACGGTCTCCAGCTCGTCGCGCAGCCGCTCGAAGGCGGGGTCCGCGCCGCCGGCCGACTCCAGCAGCTCCTCAGCCGCCCGCCGCTCGGCCTCGACCTCGGCCAGCCGCGACAGCAGCGTCGACCAGACCGCGTCGAGCGCGGCGACCGCCCGCGCGACCTCCTCGTAGAGCGGCGTCATCCGGTCGACCGCCGCGCGCGGCGTCAGCCTTTCGCCGGACGGGACGGCCAGCAGCGTCCGCCGCTCAAGCGGCACCTCAGCCGCGGGCAGCTCCACCGACGGCCCCTCCAGGAGGCGGGTGAGCTCGGCGAGCTGCGCCTGACCGGGCCTGCCGTGGCGGGCCCGCAGCTCCTCGGCGGCGGACAGGACGCGCCCGTGCAGGTCGAACAGCAGCCACAGGGACGCCGTCCGCGACCGCACGTCGGACTGCACGCGCAGCGTCGCGCCCCGCAGTGCCGCGCCTTCGAGCAACTGGTACCCCTGGTGGGCCTCCAGGTCCAGCAGGGCCGCGCCGATCCGTTCCCTCTCCTCCCGGAGGCGCGCGAGCACCCGGTCCGCCTCGTCCCGGCTCATCGGAGGCCGGTCCAGGCGCGGCTCACTCAACGCTGATCCACGTCTGGCCCATGTTCGCCCCTGATTCCCCCGAATAGGCACGTTTCCGGGGCCAGTTTTCACCATGCGAGGCCGCCTTCTCAAGCGCGGGGCCGATCACCGCGCCCGACGGACCCCGGCCGCACCGCGAAGGCGGCGACTCCCCGCGCGGGCCTGCAAAATGTCAGTGTTCGAACGTATGATCGAACCATGGCGAACGTTGCGACGCACCCCCAGACCGCGCCCACCGCGCCGGCCGCGCTCACGGCGGCGGAGATCGCCGCCCTCGCGCTCTCGCTCGCGCACCTCGGCACCGGCCCGCAGGCCACCACCGCGCGCCGCGCCCTGCACATCCTCCTCGACGCCGCTCCGCACGACGACGTGGTCACCACCACGCTCGCCACCCTCACCACGCCCCTGGACGCCTCCACCTCCGACCGCGCCCGCGTGGTCGCCGCCGCCATCACCGAGCACCGCGTCGTCCGGCTCTGCTACGGCGACGCCGGCGCCAACGTCACGATCCGCGAGGTCGAGCCGGTCACCTGCCTGGTGCACCGCGACCACTGGTACCTCGTCGGCTGGTGCCGCATGCGCCGCGGCGTGCGCGCCTTCCGCTTCGACCGCATCCTCGCGGTCGAGTCCACCGGCCTGCTCGCCCGGCACCGGCGCGCCGACCGCTACCTCCCCTTCCAGCGGCGCCAGGCGGGCTGACCGCCCGCCGCGGGGGCCGCGCCCCAGCGGTCCCCGGGGACCGCTGGGGGCCGTTTCCGAACCGGGCCGCGGGCCGGTCAGACCGCCATCGTCCGCTGGACGGCGGCGGTGACCACGGTCCTCAGATCGCCGGCACGGGAGTAGGCGGCGCGCTGGAACCGGGCTCCGTTCCCGCGTTCCAGCACGCCGCCGAGGAGCTTGGCGACGGTGTCGAGATCGCCCGCGCGGTCGAGCGCGGGGGCCAGGTGCTCGACGAGCGCGGCCACCACCTCGCGGGCGGGGGCGGCCGTGTGGGTGCGCGGGTGCACGAGCTCGCCGCGCAGGCCGGAGCGCCCGGCCCGCCACATGGCCAGGCGCACCAGGTCCGTGCGCACCGGGTCGGGCGGCTCGCTCCGCCGCCACGCGTCCGCGGCGGTGTCGACCAGCGCCCGCACCAGCGCACCCTGCAGAACGGCGTCGTCGGCGTCCAGGCACACGTCCGCGACGCGGATCTCGACCGTCGGGTAGTGCCGCGACAGCCGGGCGTCGAAATAGATCATGCCCTCGTCCACCAGGACCCCGGTCGCGAGCAGCGCGTCCACCGCCGTCCGGTACGCGCTCGCCGAGCCGAACAGCTCGGTCGGGCCGCTGGAGGGCCAGCGGCCCCAGACCTGGTGCCGCCAGCTGTCGGAGCCCGTGTCGGCGCCCTGCCAGAACGGGGAGTTCGCGCTGAGCGCGAGCAGCGGCGGCAGCCACGGCCGGATCCGGTCGAGGACGGCGGCGCCCTCCTCGGGGGACTCGATGCCGACGTGCACGTGGCAGCCGCAGGTGAGCTGCTCGTCGGCGGTGGGGCCGAAGGCGTCGGCCATCCGCAGGTAGCGGTGCGACGGGGTGAGCGAGGGGCGGACGCTGACCGGCGACGTCGCCAGCGCGGCGACGGCGGCGCCCACCCCGGCCGCGGACTGGCCCGCCGCGATCCGCGCCGACCGGACGTGGTCGGACAGCTCGTCGAGCGAGCCGCAGACCGGGGTGGCCGTCTCCAGCTGCTCGCGCTGGAGCTCGGTCTCCAGCGCCTTGGAGCGCCGCCCGCCGGTCAGGAACAGCTCGTCGTGGCGCCGGGCGTAGTGGATCACGGAGCCGGACAGGGCCTGGGGCGCGCCCGTCTCCGGGTCGACCAGGAGCAGCTCCTCCTCCACGCCGAACGTGCGCCCCGCCGCGCGAAGTGTCACCAGACATTCCTTCCCTGCCAGCACGGATGTACGTCCCGCGAGGGGAGCGTTCTGGCGGCGCGGGCCTGCCTAGAATGCGCCGGCGTCGACCGAGCGCTTGGTCAAAAGGAGGTGGTATGTCCTATCTCGTCGGCCAGTGGGGCACCGGACCCGTCGGCAGATCGTCGCTCAGGGCGCTGCTCGGGCACCCGGACCTCGAACTCGCCGGGGTCGTCGCCGTCGACCCCCGGCACGCCGGCGTCGACGCCGCCGAGCTGGCCGGAAGCGGCCGCCCGGCCGGGATCCGCGCCACCGAGGACCCGGCGCCGCTCCTGGCGCGGCGGCCCCATGTCGTCTGCCACACGGCCTCCCGCGCCCGGGACGCGGCAGGGGAGCTGTGCCGCATCCTGGAATCGGGCACCGGCGTGGTCTCGGACATGCTGCCCTCACTCGTCCATCCGCCGTCCGCCGACCGCGCCCTCGTGCGCCGGCTCCGGTCCGCGTGCGCGACCGGCGGCGCCGCCTGCCTCACCCTCGGACCCAGCCCGGTGAACGACGTCCTCCCGCTGCTGCTGAGCGGCGGCTGCCTGCGCGTGCACTCCGTCAAGGTCACCCGGTTCACCTGCCGGGACGACCCCGAGGCCGGCGCCCGGCTCGGCTTCGGCGGCCCCCTCGGGCACCGTCCGCCGATCGTCCGGCCGGGCGGGCCGAGGCGGGCGTGGGGCCCGGTCGTGCGCCTCCTCGCCGAGCACCTGGCCGTTCCGCTGGACGAGGTGACCGAGACCTACGAACTGTGCCCGGCGCCCGAGGACATCGGCCGCGTCGCCAAGGGGGCCCTCGCCGGCCTGCGGTTCCAGGTGTCGGGGCTGCTGCGCGGCCGTCCCGTGATCACCGTCGAGCACGTCGCCCGGGTGCGCGCCGACATCGCCCCCCACTGGCCGGCCCCGCCGCCGGGCGCGACCGGCGGCCACCGCGTCGAGATCGACGGCGAGCCGCCCTGGCGGATGGACCTCGCGGGGCCCGCCGCCGACGACCCCGCCGCCTCGACCGCGCTGCGCATGGTCAGCGCCGTCCCCGCCGTGGCCGAGGCCCCGCCGGGCCTGCACACCCCGCTGACCCTGCCGCCGTTCACCGGTCGGCGCCGCCTGCGCTGAGCCATGCGGCGACCAGCGTCCCGGTCTCCTCCGGCCGGTCGACGTAGAGCATGTGGCCGGCGTCGACCTCGCTGATCACGAGGCCGGGGCCGAGCGCGGCGCGCAGGTCCACCACGAACTCGGGGCGGACGAAGTCGGCCGCCGTCGCGATGACCAGGTGCGTGGGCACGTCGGCGGGCGGCGCGAGGTGGGGGCGGGCCATCTCCGAGTACGCGGTCACCGCGGCCGCCGGCTCGAACCGCCACCGCAGCCGTCCGTCCGGGCCGTGCTCCAGGTGCTCGGCGACCTCCTCGTCCACGGCGTCCGGCGGAGCCGCCGGCCAGCGCGCCGCCCGGTCGGCCCGCGCCTCGGCGACGTCGCGGAAGGACGCCGGGGACAGCTGTCCGCGCGCCTCCCGGCCCGCGGCCGCCGGGACGAGCCCGATGGCCGGGTCCAGCAGGAGGAGCCGCCGCACCCGCCGCGGCGCGGTCCGCGCGAGGTGCAGCGCGATCATCCCGCCGTAGGAATGCCCGACGAGGTCGGCCCGCTCGACGCCCTCGGCGTCCATCATCGCGAGGACGTCGGCCACGTGCCGCTCGACCGTCCACGGCGGCTCGTGCGTCGAGCGCCCGTGGCCGCGCAGGTCGGGCGCGAGGACGGAGCGGTCCGGCAGGTACCGCTCGGCGGTCCGCCGCCAGCGCGCCCCGTGACCGCAGACCCCGTGGAGCATGACCACCGGTGCTCCGCCCGGGTCCCCGTACCGATGAACGTGCAGTACCGCGTCCGCCATGCGCTAAAGCGTATGCGCGCGGAGCCGGCCGCGAACGGCCTTCACCGGTCACCGGCCCGGTCAGGAACGTTCCCAGCGGACGGACGACAGGGCCAGGAGCGCCACATGGAAGGACACGCACGACTCCACGTCGTCGAGATCGGCGTCCAGGACCCGTTCGATGCGGCGGAGGCGCTCGTAGAAGGCGGGGCGGGAGAGGTGCGCCTGCTGGGCGGCGACGGCCTTGTTCCGGCCGGATTCGAGGTACAGCTCCAGGATGCGCGTGAGGTCGCTGCCGCGCTGGGCGTCGTACTCCAGGAGCGGGCCGAGCTCGCGCTCGACGAAGGTCTGGACGCGGGCGTCGTCGCGGAGGAGGTGCAGCAGCCCGCGCAGGCGCAGGTCGGGCAGGCGGTAGTAGAGGCGGGCCCCGGAGCCGCGCGCGGCGACGTCGGCGACCTGCTCGGCCTCCAGGAAGGAGCGGCGGACGTCGCGGATCGTCTCCACCACCGACCCGGCGGCCATCACGGTGTCGCCGGACTGCTTGCGGATCCGGGTGGCGACCTCGGTGAGCGCGGTCTCCACGTCGGCGCGGGCGGGCAGGGAGGCCAGGACGCCGACGCGGGCGTGCGGGCCGCCCTCGTCCAGGACGCCGACGAGCGCGGCGAGGCGCGCGTCCTTGCAGGCCGCCGCGGCCGTCTCGGCGAGCTGCGACAGCTCCCCGACGGGCGGGGCGGACCGGGACAGCGCGGGGCCGCGGTGGCGGAGCACGGCGCCGAGCAGCCGGCGGCCGGACAGCGGGACGCCGAGGGCGCGGGCGCGGGCCGCCGCCTCCTGCGGGTCGGAGTAGGCGTGCGCGAGGATGCGGGCGATGATCGTCCCGTGCGCCTGCCGCTCGACGCTCTCGGCGTGCCGGTCGAGGAGCCGGCCGAGGGCGAGGGTGGTGGCGGCCCGCTCGATCAGCACGGTCTCGCGCGGGGACGGCGGCGCGCCGAGGTCGACGATCAGCCGGCCCCAGTCCTCCCCCCGCGCGCCGACCATCGTGACCAGCCAGCCGGACGCCTCGTCGTAGCCGGTGCGGCGGCCGGGGCGGACGGCCCGCGAGCGGGTCTCCCACGCCGACAGCAGCTCGGCCGGGTCGGCGCCGCCGGCGTCCGCGGCGAGGACCTGGTGGGCGAGGTTCTCCAGCACCACCGGGTGCCCGCCGAGCGCCGCCACCTGCCGGACGACCTCGTCGGTGGAGGCGCCCTCGACCGACAGCTGGGTGAAGATCTCGTGCAGCTGCTCGGAGGCGCGCAGCTCGGCGAACTGCTCCTGGACGATCCGGGCGTGCACCGACTCGGTGATGTCGACGAACGCGGGCTCGTGCGCCAGCACGATCACCGGCAGGCCGAACTCCTCGGCCGCGGCGATCAGCGGGGGCGGCAGCACGCTGGCGTAGCGCCGGCCGAGCTCGATCATCAGGCCGCTGACGCCGACGTCGGCGAGGTCGGCGATGTAGGCGCGCAGCCGCTCGGGCTCGTCGGGCAGCGCGATCCCGGTGGTGAGGACGAGCTCGCCGCCGTGCAGCAGATGCGCGATGTCGGTGACCTCGGCGACGTGCACCCAGCGGACCCGGTTGCCGGTGCGGTCGGCGCCCGCGACGACGTGCGGCTGGCCGCGGCGTACCGCGTCGAGCTGGAGGACGTCGTCGACAGTGGGCAGCATCACGGCGAGGATATCCGCACAGGGTGTCAGCGGCGATGATCCGGCCGTTACCGATGGTCGGCCGCCAGCAGACCGTTAAGCGGAGGCGCCCGGTCCTGACACTCTGCGGGTGGCCGCGGCCGCCCGCCGGAAACGAGACTTGGGGCATGTCGGAACACGCGAACCTGCTCAGGCGCCACCGGGCGGTCATGCCGTCCTGGATGGCGCTCAACTACCGGGACCCCATCGAGATCGTCGGCGGCAAGGGCAACCGCGTGACCGACGCCGAGGGGAACTCCTACCTCGACTTCTTCATCGGCATCCTGACGAACATGCTCGGGTACGACGTGCCCGAGGTCCGGGACGCGGTGGAGCGGCAGATCGCCACCGGCGTCGTGCACACCTCCACGGCGTACCTGCTGCGCGGGCAGGTGGAGCTGGCCGAGAAGATCGCCCGGCTGTCGGGCATCCCGGACGCCAAGGTGTTCTTCACCAACTCCGGGACGGAGGCCAACGAGACCGCGCTGCTGCTGGCCGCGTACGCGCGGCGCAGCGACCAGGTCCTCGCGATGCGGCAGAGCTACCACGGCCGGTCGTTCGCCGCGACGGGCGTCACCGGGAACCGCGGCTGGACGAACCTGTCGTACTCCCCGCTGGACGTCCACTTCCTGCACGGCGCCGACCGCCGGCTCCCGCAGTTCGCCGGGATGTCGGACGAGCAGTACATCGACGCCTGCACGCAGGACCTGCGGCACGTGCTGGCCACCGCCACCGGCGGCGACGTCGCCGCGCTCATCGCCGAGCCGATCCAGGGCGTCGGCGGCTTCACGATGCCGCCGGACGGCCTGTTCGCCGCCTACAAGCGCGTCCTCGACGAGTTCGGCATCCTGTTCATCTCCGACGAGGTGCAGACCGGCTGGGGGCGGACGGGCCAGGGCTTCTGGGGGATCGACGACCACGGCGTCACCCCGGACGTGATCACTTTCGCCAAGGGGCTCGGCAACGGCTTCGCGGTCGGCGGCGTCGTCGCGCGCGGCGACCTCATGGACGGCCTCCACGCGGTCGGCATCTCCACCTTCGGCGGCAACCCGGTGTCGATGGCCGCGGCCAACGCCACGCTCGACTACGTCCTCGACCACGACCTGCGGTCCAACGCCGCCCGGCAGGGCGCGACGATCATCGGGGGGCTGTCGGCGGCGGCCGGCCGGTTCCCGATCGTCGCGGACGTGCGGGGCAAGGGCCTGATGTTCGCGGTCGAGCTGGCCGACCCGCGGACCGGCGAGCCGAGCCCGCCGCTCGCCGCCGCGCTGATGGAGGCCGCCCGCGAGCGGGGGCTGCTGGTCGGCAAGGGCGGCCTGTACGGCAACGTGGTGCGCATGGCGCC
This sequence comes from Actinomadura verrucosospora, assembly GCF_039540335.1. Lineage (NCBI taxonomy): Bacteria > Bacillati > Actinomycetota > Actinomycetes > Streptosporangiales > Thermomonosporaceae > Actinomadura > Actinomadura verrucosospora. The sequence continues at coordinate 204,072 of NZ_BAABEV010000007.1, forward strand.
GCCGCTGACCCTCACCGACGACGAGGCCGCGGAGGGCCTCGGCATCCTGATCGCATCGCTGGAAGCCGTCAACGGGACCGCCGTCGCCGGCGGGCCGGAGACGGCCGCTCGCCGGGAGGACGCATGACCAGGCACGTGACGCACTGGATCGGCGGGAAGCCGTTCGGCGGGGAGAGCGCCCGGCGCGGCGAGATCTTCGAGCCCGCGTCCGGGCGCGTGGCCGGGACCGTCGACCTCGCCGGGGACACGGAGGTCGACGCCGCGGTCGCCGCCGCGAAGGCGGCGTTCCCCGGCTGGCGGGACGCCTCCCTCTCGCAGCGCACGAAGGTGCTGTTCCGCTTCCGCGAGCTGGTGGACGCGCACCGCGGGGAGCTCGCCCGGCTCATCTCGTCCGAGCACGGCAAGGTGGTCGCCGACGCGGCCGGCGAGGTCGCCCGGGGGCTGGAGGTCGCCGAGTTCGCCTGCGGCATCCCGCACCTGCTCAAGGGCGGGTTCTCCGAGAACGTCTCCTCGCGGGTGGACGCCTACTCGATCCTCCAGCCGGTCGGCGTGGCCGCCGGGATCACCCCGTTCAACTTCCCGGCGATGGTGCCGATGTGGATGTTCCCCGTCGCGATCGCGTGCGGGAACACGTTCGTGCTCAAGCCGTCCGAGAAGGACCCGTCGGCGTCGGTCCGGCTCGCCGAGCTGTGGGCCGAGGCGGGGCTGCCGGACGGCGTCTTCAACATCCTGCACGGGGACAGGGCGGCGGTGGACGGCCTGCTGCGCCATCCCGACGTCAGGGCGGTCAGCTTCGTCGGCTCCACCCCGGTCGCGCGCCACATCTACGGGACGGCGGCCGCGAACGGCAAGCGGGTGCAGGCGCTCGGCGGGGCCAAGAACCACATGCTCGTGCTGCCGGACGCCGACCTCGACCTCGCGGCGGACGCCGCGGTGTCCGCCGGATTCGGGTCGGCGGGGGAGCGGTGCATGGCTATCTCCGTCGTCGTCGCCGTGGACCCGGTCGGGGACGAGCTGACGGCCAAGATCAAGGAGCGGGTCGCCGGGCTGCGGGTGGGGCCGGGCGACCACCCCGAGGCGCAGATGGGGCCGCTCGTCACGAGGGCGCACCGGGACAGGGTGGCGTCCTATCTGGACGGCGCCGTCGCGCAGGGCGCCACGCTCGCCGTCGACGGGCGCGACCCGGAAGTCCTGGGCGGCGCCGGCGACGGCTTCTGGCTCGGGCCGGCCGTCCTCGACCACGTCACCCCGGACATGGACGCCTACCAGGACGAGATCTTCGGCCCGGTGCTGTCGGTCGTGCGGGCCGGGTCCTACGACGCGGCCATGGAACTGATCGCCGCCAACCCGTACGGCAACGGGACCGCGATCTTCACCAACGACGGCGGGGCCGCGCGCCGCTTCCAGAACGAGGTGGAGGTCGGCATGGTCGGAGTGAACGTGCCGATCCCGGTGCCGATGGCCTACTACTCGTTCGGCGGCTGGAAGGACTCGCTGTTCGGCGACAGCCACGCCCACGGCATGGAGGGCGTCCACTTCTACACCCGGACGAAGGCCGTGACGGCGCGCTGGCTCGACCCGTCCCACGGCGGGGTGAACCTCGGCTTCCCCACCAGCGGCTGAGGGCTCCGCGGGAATTACCTACCGAGCGCGTTTTTCCGTTGTCAATTTCCGTCCTGCGTGGCCGGGTGAATAATGGCTCCACCCCATTGACTGGGTCTGTGTCCGGCGACACAATCTGACTGTCTCCCTTAATTGAAGCGAATTCAAAAGTCAGGGTCGGCAGTAAGAAACCCGTGGTCGTCGGCCGCGGGCCGGTGGAGCCGGATGTGCAGGAGAGCCGCGCTATGACCGCAGGCGACCACGCCGCCGAAGTGGACGCGCTCGGAAGGCGATTCCCGGGCTGGACCATTTGGTTCGGCCTGTTCACCGGTCATTGGTGGGCGCTGCCGCCCAGGGACCGCGACGTGGGGGACTTCCTCGAGGCCGACACTCCGCAGCGGCTCATCGCGCGGATCGAGGTGGTCGCCGGCGCCGTGCCGGCGCGGCGCCCGGCCGGCGGGCCGGCGCCCCCGGGCGGCCTGGTCCGGCCGTCCCTCGACCCCCGGCAGGACGTGCGGCGTCCCTCGAACCTCCTCCGTCTCGAGGGCGTCACACCGCCGCCGTCCGGCCGGGTACCGGTGATCGCGTGGCCGGGCGGCACCGCAGGGTGATCCGCCGTTCCCCACCCCCACCACGCCCACCGGTGCCGCCGCGGCCCCGGACGGGACGCGGGCCCGCGCCATATCCTCTCCAGCAACCTCCGTGTATGGCGCGGACGCCAGCACCCACCGTCCCTCCGGGGCCCGGCGGCCTCCCCTTCCAGCGGTCCGGCCCGAATCCGCATCCGAGGGTGCGGTAATGGTCATGCCGTTGTCACCCGCGGGAAAGCCCGCCGGGAAACAGGCGAGTCGCGATCTTCGGTAATTCCGGCCGAAGTCCTCACGGGACGGATGAGAAGTTCCGCGAGACCGGCGATCGCATCGTCGGCGTCCGCCGCGACCCGCGCAATGGCGGCGGGAGTCGTCCGGCACCGCCGTTCGCGAGCGGGGTCCGTGCGTCCGCCCGCCGCGGAGACGCTACGCTGCGCCGACGGGCCCGTTCGCGAGGGGGAGGGCCCTGGCACGGATCGGGAGCGACATGCGGCGCAGGGCCACGGCACGGGTCAAGGCGGCGACGGCCCTGGCGGCGGCCGCGGCACTCGGCGCCGCGGGGCTCGGCGCGTGCAGCGGCGGGGACGACAAGCCGGTGGGCGTCGCCAAGGTGGTGAGCACCCTCGGCCCCGGCGAGGGGGCGCTGAACCTCCTCACGCTGCCCGGCTCGGTGGAGAGCGGCGGAACCGACCCGCGCGTGGACTGGGTCACGCCCTTCCAGGAGCGCACCGGCTGCAAGATCGGCCTGAAGGTCGTCAAGACGCCCGAGGAGATGGCCGACCTCATGCGCGACCGGGGCCGCCGCTACGACGGCGTCGCCGCGCCGCCGGAGGTCGCCGGGCGGCTGGTCGAGGAGAACCAGGCCGTTCCGATCAACCCCGACCTCGTGGACGGGTACAAGAAGCTCGAACCGAGGCTGCGCAAGCTCCTGGAACGCGACGGCAAGCACTACGGCCTGCCGTACGTGTGGGGCTCCAACCTGCTGATGTACGACACTCGCGCCGTCCAGGCGCCGACGAGCTGGGCCGCGCTGTTCGACCCCGGACAGGCCCGCCGCTACTCCGGGAAGATCGTCATGCGGGACAGCCCGCTCGCGATCGCCGAGGCCGCGCTCTACCTCAAGGGCCGGCAGCGCAAGCTCAAGATCCGCGACCCCTACTCGCTGACGCCGGCGCAGCTCTCCGCGGCCGGGCGGGTCCTGGCCCAGCAGCGCAGGTACGTGGGGGAGTACTGGGACCTTCCGGCCGACGCGGTCAGCGCGTTCGCCGGCGGCCGGGCCGTGCTCGGCCAGGCCTGGCCCTACCACGCTGACGTGCTGAACCGCGCGTCGCGGCCCGTCCAGAGCGTCATCCCGTCCGAGGGCGCGACCGGATGGATGGACGCGTGGATGATCGGCGCCCGCGTCCAGCACCCGAACTGCATGTACCAGTGGCTCCAGTGGACGGCCTCGCCGGACGTCCAGCAGCAGGTCGCCGAGTGGACGGGGGTCGCGCCCGCCAACCCGCAGGCGTGCTCGGGCGACCGCCTCAAGTCCGGCTTCTGCGCCGCCTACCACGTGGGCGACCGCGGCTACCTCAACAAGATCGTGTTCGCGCACGCGCCGTCGAAGGCGTGCGGCGGCGACTCGGGCGAGAAGGACTGCACCGACTACGCCGAGTGGACGCGGACCTGGATCCAGGCCACCAAGGCCTGAGGTCCGCGCGAGAGTCTCTCCGACGCGCCCGACCGCCCCCAGCCGGGCGCGCCTCACGGGTGGTCCTGGGCTTCCCCCCGAAACGCCCAGGTCACCCTCTCCCTGGAGAGACCTCCATGACGGCGGCGCCTGCCGCCGTCCGCGCCGGCGGCGGCTCCCCCACCGTCCGTCCGGCGCCCGTGAGCGGCTCCCGGGGGCCCCGCCGTGCGCGGGGTACCGGCGGGGCGGGTGCGCAGTCGTCGCACGCGAACACCCCGGACGAGTCCGGCAGGCGGCCGACGCGGACGCGCGGCCGGGGCCATCTCTTGCGGCAGACGACGCACGCGTCGCCCAGGCGCTGGGCCGTGCTCAACCCCTGCGGGTCGACGACCGGCTCGCCCCTCTGGCCCATGTCTCCATCCCCCCGGTGGGAGTCGCCTTCACGTCCTCCTTTATAGGCGGGGAAGTGTGTTGTCGCTGCTAGGGAAGGTGAAAAGGGCGGCAAAGCCTCCCGTGTCGCCCTGCGCCCCAAGGGCTCGCGGGTTATGTCCGGCGCCCGGCACGGCGGGCCGTCGAGGCAATGACCGCTTTTCGGCAGGTTATGCGGTCACCGACCAGGCCCTTTGCTCTCTTTTGGCAGGTCCGTACGTACAAAGGAGACATGTCGGCCAGGAACGTCGAGGATCGGCGAGTCCGGCCGCACATGCCCCGCCTCCCGCGGACGCGTGTGACTTCGGCGACGGACACCGCATTCGGCTGCCTGATGGTGGCCGCGGTGGGCGCGGCGGCCGCCGTCCTCTACGCGCTCGCCGGCGTGGGCCGCCCCGGGGTGCTCGCGGCCGTCATGGCCGCTCTCGCGGCGGTGGCCGTCGCGGCGGCCAGGTGGGGGGCGGCGCACTCCTCGCGCGGGTCGCTCCGGCCGGTGGAACGGCTCCGGCGGGAGCTGGAGAGGCTGACCGAGGACGACGCGGGCGGCCGCGTCGCCGTCCCGGCCACGGGCGATGAGGCGGAGCGGCTGGCCGAGCGCGTGAACGAGCTGCTCGACCGGCTGGAGACCGCGATCCTGCAGCGGCGTTCGTTCGTCTCCGACGCCTCGCACGAGCTGCGCACGCCGATCACCGGGCTGCGCACCCGCATCGAGCTGGCCCTCGCCGCCCCCGAGGAGGGCGACGCCGTCGACACCCTGCGCCGCTCGTTGGCCGACATCGACCGGCTGCACCGGATCGTCGAGGACCTCCTCGTCCTCGCCCGCCTCGACTCCGGCGACATCCCCGCCCGGGAGCCCATCGACCTCGGGGCGCTGGTGGAGGCGGAGGCCGCGCTGCGCAGCCCGCCGGTCGCGATGGTGGTGAAGGTCGAGCCGGGCCTCGTCGTCGGCGGCGACCGGCAGCGCCTCGGCCGCGCGGTGCGCAACCTGCTCGCCAACGCCGAGCGCTACGCCGCCGCGCAGATCGAGGTCGAGGCCCGCGCGGACGGCGACGGGGCCGTCGTCGAGGTGCACGACGACGGCCCGGGAATCCCGTTCGCCGACCGGGACCGCGTCTTCGAGCGGTTCGCCCGGCTGGACCCGGCCCGCAGCCGCGACAAGGGCGGCAGCGGGCTCGGCCTGCCGATCGCGCGGGAGATCGCCCTCTCCCACGGCGGGACCCTGGAGGTCGCCGACGGGGCCTACGGCGCCCGCCTCGTGCTCCGGCTCCCGCTGTCCCGGTGACTCAGCGGAACGCGTGGACGTTCTCCCCGGCCCACTGCGCGAAGGAGCGGGACGGGCGGCCGAGCACCTTCTCCACGTCGGGGCTGACGCGGCGCTCGGCCTCGGTCGGCTCGCCGAGGATGTCGAGGGTGCCGTCGACGACCGGCGCGGGCATGAACTCCAGCATCTGCGCCCGCGCCTCCTCCCGGGTCTGCTCGGCGAACGCCACCGGCTCGCCGAGCACGTCGCCGATCGTCCGCGCCCTTTCCCGCGGCGTGAGCGGGGCGGGCCCGGTGAGCTCGTAGACGCGGCCCTCGTGCCCGCTCTCCCGCAGGGCCGCGGCCGCGACCTCGGCGATGTCGGACGGGTGGACGAACGGCAGCGCGACGTCGGCGAACGGCGCGGCGGCCGCCCGGTGGGCGCGGACCGGCTCCGCCCACGCGAACGCGTTGCTGGCGAAGCCGCCGGGCCGCAGGATGGTCCAGTCCAGCCCCGACTCCCGGACGGCGTCCTCGAACGCCTTGAGGTGGCTGTGGCTGTGCGCCGTCGGGCGCGTGCCGGCGCCCTGCGAGGACATCAGCACGATCCGCTCCACGCCGGCGGACTTCACCACGTCCAGGACGGCGCGCGGGTCCAGGTCCTCGGGCGTGCCGAGCAGGTGGCCGGCGACGAGCAGGAAGAGCGCGTCCGCCCCGTCCAGGACGGGCCGGAGGGTCTCCGGGTCGGCGAGGTCGGCCGCGCGGTGGACGACGCCTGCGGGCAGGTCGCCGGGGTCGGTGCGCGACACCGCCGTCACCCGCTCGCCCGCCTCGGCCAGCGCCCGCACCAGCGGCCGCCCGACGTTCCCCGTGGCGCCCATGACAACGATCATTGCTTTCTCCCTCTGAGCTGCGTTGACACCGCCGGGGCGGTGCCGTCGCGGTGCGACACGGGGAAAGCTAACATCCTGGATATAGTAGGTACCTAGAAGAAAGTGACTACCCCGGGAGGCCGTGATGGTGGACGCCAGGACCGAGGAGGCGCTCGACCCCGAGCTGGCCTGCCCGATCGCCCCGGTGGTCGACCTCGTGTTCAGCCGCTGGACGACCCCGATCCTGTGGACGCTGCACGAGTACGGGCGGCAGCGGTTCGTGGAGCTCCAGCGCCGCGTCGCCACGATCACGCCGAAGGTGCTGACCCAGCGCCTGCGGCAGATGGAGCGCGACGGGCTCGTCATCCGCACCTACCACCCCGAGGTGCCGCCGCGCGTCGAGTACGAGATCAGCGAGCTGGGCCGCAGCCTCGCGCCGCTGTTCGCGGCGCTCGCGGAGTGGTCCGCCGAGAACCTGGAGAAGGTCGAACGGGCGCGGAGCGCCTACGACGGCGGCGAGGACTGAGACGAGCCCGGGACGGCGGCGGGCGACGGCGGGGCGAACGGCGTCCGCGCGATCCCGGGGCGGCCGATGCCCGACAATGGACGCGTGACGTCTCCTTCAAGCCCCGACACGGCCGCCCGCGAGCTGGTCGTCCTCGGCTCCACCGGCTCCATCGGCACCCAGGCCCTGGACGTGATCCGACGCAACCCCGGCCGGTTCCGGGTGACGGGGCTGGCGGCCGGCGGCGGGCGGGTGGACCTGCTGGCCGAGCAGGCGCTGGAGTTCCGGCCCGAGGTCGTCGCGGTGGCCCGGGCCTCCGCCGCGCAGGAGCTCCAGCTCGCCTTCTACGCCGAGGCCAAGCGGCGCGGCTACGCCTCCGGCGACTACCCCATCCCCAAGATCGTGGCGGGTCCCGACGCGGTCGCCGAGGTCGCCGCCTGGCCGTGCGACGTGGTCCTCAACGGGGTGACCGGGGCCCTCGGCCTCGCCTCGACGCTGGCCGCGCTGGACGCGGGGCGCACCCTCGCCCTCGCCAACAAGGAGTCGCTCATCGTCGGCGGCCCCCTCGTCAAGGAGCGGGCGCGCCCGGGGCAGATCGTCCCCGTCGACTCCGAGCACTCGGCGCTCGCCCAGTGCCTGCGCGGCGGGCGGGCCGAGGAGGTGCGGCGGCTGGTGCTCACCGCGAGCGGCGGACCCTTCCGGGGGCGGGCCCGCGACGAGCTGACCGGCGTCACCCCGGAGCAGGCGATGAACCACCCCACCTGGGACATGGGCCCGGTCATCACGATCAACTCCGCGACCCTCGTCAACAAGGGCCTGGAGGTCATCGAGGCGCACCTGCTCTTCGACGTCCCGATGGACCGCATCGAGGTCATGGTGCACCCGCAGTCGGTCATCCACTCGATGGTCGAGTTCACCGACGGCTCCACGCTGGCGCAGGCGAGCCCGCCCGACATGCGGCTGCCGATCGCGCTCGGCATCGACTGGCCCGACCGGGTGCCGGACGCCGCGCCCGGCGTCGACTGGACCAGGGCGCACACCTGGGAGCTGTTCCCCCTGGACGACGAGGCCTTCCCCGCCGTCGCGCTGGCGCGCCGCGCCGGCGAGCTGGGCGGGACGGTCCCCGCCGTCTACAACGCCGCCAACGAGGAATGCGTGGAGGCCTTCCGCGCGGAACGGCTCCCGTTCCTCGGGATAGTCGACACCGTCGCGCGGGTAGTGGAGGAGCACGGTTCGGGCACCACCGGAGGCCTGACGCTCGACGACGTCCTCGCGGCGGACACCTGGGCGCGGACCAGGGCCAGGGAACTGACCGCGACCGTCTGACCCGGGGGCCCGCCTCGGGAGGAACCTCGGAGGGGACCCGATGGCCTTCTTCCTCGGCGCGGTGGCGTTCGTGGTGGCGCTGCTGGTCTCGGTGATGCTCCACGAGGGCGGGCACCTGCTCACCGCCAAGCGGTTCGGGATGAAGGCCACGCAGTACTTCGTGGGGTTCGGCCCGACCCTGTGGTCCACCCGCCGGGGCGAGACGGAGTACGGCGTGAAGGCGGTCCCGCTGGGCGGCTTCGTCAAGATCGTCGGCTACACGCCGCTGGAGGAGATCCCCGCCGCGGACCGCCCGCGCGCGTTCTACCGGCAGCCCGCCGGGAGGCGCGCGGTCGTCATCGCGGCCGGCGTGGTCGCCAACCTGGTGTTCGCGTTCCTGCTGCTCATGGCGATGGCCATGACGATCGGCGTGCGGGAGCCCGGCACGGTGACCAGCACGGTCGAGGCGGTCACGACGTGCGTGCCCGCCTCGCTGTCCAGCGGCTGCGGCGGGAACCGGCCGACGTCCCCCGCCGTGCGGGCCGGGCTGCGCGCGGGCGACCGCGTCGTCTCGTTCGACGGCACTGCGATCTCCGACTGGAGCGGGCTCACCCGGGCGATCGACGCCGCCGAGCCGGGCCGGACCGTGACGGCCGTGGTCGTGCGGCCGGGCGCGCCGAGGCCGGTGACGCTCCGGATCACGCTCGCGGACGTGGACGGGCGGCCGTTCGTCGGGATGTCGGCGAAGGTCGTGGGCGCCGGGTACGAGCGGACCGGGCCGCTCAACGCGGCCGTGTTCGCCGGGGAGGGCATCGGCCGCACCGTGGCCGGGATCGGGCGGGCCGCGGCGGACCTGCCCTCCGCCGTCCCGAAGCTGTTCTCGCCCGAGCGGGGGAGCACGCCCGGCGGTCAGGTCGGCAGTGTGGTCGGCGCGACCGAGGTGTCCGGGCAGATCTTCTCCGCCCAGAGCTCCGCCCGCGACAAGGTCGCCCTCTACCTGTCGCTCGTCGTCTCGGTGAACATCTTCCTCGGCGTGCTCAACGTGCTGCCCCTGCTCCCGCTGGACGGCGGTCACCTGGCGGTGGTCGCCTACGAGCGGGCGCGGGCCGGCGTCAACCGGATCAGGGGGCGGCCGGATCCGGGCACCGTGGACATGACGCGGCTCATGCCCTTGACATACCTGGCCGTGCTGGTGCTGGTGGGATTCGGCGTGCTGCTGATTCTCGCCGACGTGCTGAACCCCCTCCGACTGCCGTAATGACGTGAAACGTTTACCGAGTGTGCTCAAATGGTCACACTGGCTGAAGCCGGGTGCCGTCAACTCAGCCGCGCGGGGCACCTAGGCTTTGTACGGGGCCGAAAATTGAGGAGAGGGATGAGCGTTTCACTGGGTATACCGAGCGTCCGCGGCGAGGGCGACGGGCAGGGGGCGCCGGGACCGATCGCGCCCCGCCGCAGATCCCGGCAGATCATGGTCGGCGACGTCCCGGTGGGCGGCGACGCCCCCGTGTCGGTGCAGTCGATGACCACGACCCTCACCGCCGACGTGAACGCCACGCTCCAGCAGATCGCGGAGCTGACCGCGTCCGGATGCCAGATCGTCCGCGTCGCCGTGCCGTCGCAGGACGACGCCGAGGCGCTGCCGGCGATCGCGCGCAAGTCGCCGATCCCCGTCATCGCCGACATCCACTTCCAGCCCAAGTACGTGTTCGCGGCGATCGACGCCGGCTGCGCGGCCGTCCGCGTCAACCCGGGCAACATCAAGAAGTTCGACGACCGGGTCGGCGAGATCGCGCGCGCCGCCAAGGACGCGGGCGTGCCGATCCGCATCGGCGTGAACGCCGGCTCCCTGGACAAGCGCCTGCTGGAGAAGCACGGCAGGGCCACTCCCGACGCGCTGGTCGAGTCGGCGCTGTGGGAGTGCTCGCTGTTCGAGGAGCACGACTTCCGCGACATCAAGATCTCGGTCAAGCACAACGACCCGGTCGTGATGATCGAGGCGTACCGGAAGCTGGCGGCGGCCTGCGACTACCCGCTGCACCTCGGCGTCACCGAGGCGGGCCCGGCGTTCCAGGGCACGATCAAGTCGGCCGTCGCGTTCGGCGCGCTGCTGGCGGAGGGCATCGGCGACACGATCCGGGTGTCGCTGTCCGCGCCGCCGGTGGAGGAGGTGAAGGTCGGCACGGCGATCCTGGAGTCGCTCGGGCTGCGCAAGCGCGGCCTGGAGATCGTCTCCTGCCCGTCCTGCGGTCGCGCGCAGGTGGACGTGTACTCGCTGGCCGAGCAGGTCACCGCCGGGCTGAAGGACTTCCCGGTCCCGCTGCGCGTCGCCGTGATGGGCTGCGTGGTGAACGGGCCCGGCGAGGCGCGCGAGGCCGACCTCGGCGTCGCGTCGGGCAACGGCAAGGGCCAGATCTTCGTCAAGGGGCAGGTCGTCAAGACCGTCCCCGAGGCGCAGATCGTCGAGACCCTGATCGAGGAGGCGATGCGCATCGCCGACGAGATGGGCATCGAGATCGCCGAGGACGGCACGGTCTCCGGACCGGGCGCCGAGGTGGTGGTCGGCTGACCCGCTCGTCCGGGCCGGCGCCCGCCTTCCGGGCGGCGCCGTAACGGGACTTCAGGGCCCCGGGTCTTGTGACCCGGGGCCTTTTCGTATGCCCGGAACCCGCCCCGGAGCTGGGCATCCGCGACCGGAACGTTCGGAGTTATCACAGAGTTCCGCTGATCTTGTCACGATTCCGCATCCACTCTGATGGGCCCCTGTTGGGCGGTACGCCCGAACCGCCACAATCTTCACTCATTTACCCGTATGTCTGACTCAACCGGAGTCGGCACGATAGGGGGATATGTGAAGAGGACTGTTGTCGTGGCCGCGGTGGCCGGGCTCGGTCTCACCGGTCTCGGCGCCACAAGCGCACAGGCCGCGAGCCCCTCCGCCGGAACGGCCGGAGGATTCAACCCCTCGGCGGCCCAGTGGCACGCCTGCCCCGCGGACTTCGTCCAGACGGTGCACAACCTGTACGACGGGCTGTACCCCGTCTCCAAGATCGTCCAGTGCGCCGAGCTGTCGGTGCCGATGGACTACGCCAAGCCGCAGGGCAAGAAGATCACGATCCAGCTCACCCGGACGCCGCACACCGGCTCCGGTCCGGCCAAGGGCGACATCGTGGTCAACCCCGGCGGGCCGGGCGGCGGCGGCGCCCTGTTCGGGCCGCGGGTGTTCGCGCAGAACTCCGCCCCGATGCGCGAGGCGTACAACGTCATCGGCTTCGACCCGCGCGGCGTCGGCATGAGCGTCCCGGCCCTGAGCTGCGACCCGAACTACACCAACGCCCCGCGCCCGGACTACGGCACCGGTGACCGCACGTCGGTCGCCACGTGGCTGAAGCTGTCCAAGGGCTACGCCGAGGCGTGCGGCAAGGCCGACAAGACCGGGCTGCTCGACCACATCAAGACGATCGACTCGGTCAACGACGTGGAGTCGATCCGGCGGGCGCTCGGCAACAAGAAGCTCGACTACTACGGCGCCTCCTACGGCACCTACCTCGGCTCGACCTACGCCACCGTCTACCCCAAGAACGTCGGGAAGATGGTGCTGGACGGCAACGTCGGCCCGTCCGACGCCTGGTACGACGCCAACCTGAACCAGGACGTCCAGTTCGACATCAACATCGACTACTACTTCGGCTGGATCGCCAAGTACGACTCGGTGTACCACCTCGGCACCACGCAGAAGCAGGTCCGGAGCTTCTTCTACGACCTGCGGGCGCAGCTCAAGAACAAGCCGGTCTACTACACCGACCCGGACAGCGGGCAGACGCTCGCCGTCGGGCCGGACGAGCTGACCGACGTGATCCTGAACGCCGGGTACCGGCGCAGCCAGGCCATCTGGCACGGGTACGCGTCCGCCCTGGCGGCGTACAAGTCGGGCGACACCGCCACGTTCGCGGGGACGTTCGGCGCGCCGACGACCGGCGGCTCCGACGACAACGGCTACGCCGTCTACCTCGGCGTGCAGTGCACCGACGTCCAGTGGCCGCTGAGCTGGAACAAGTGGCAGCGCGACAACAAGCGGATCGACCGGAAGCACCCGTTCGAGACCTGGGCCAACGCCTGGTACAACGCCCCGTGCCTGTACTGGCCCGCCAAGGCCGGCAAGCCGGTGAACATCGGCCACACCCGCGACCTGCCGCGCAACATCCTCATGTTCCAGTCGACCGCGGACGCGGCCACGCCGTACGCGGGCGCGCTGGAGATGCACCGCAGGCTCAAGGGCTCGCGCCTCGTCGTCCAGGACGGCGACCGCACGCACTGCATCGTGCACCGCGGCTCCGCCCAGGTGGACGCCTACTTCGACGCCTACTTCCTGCGGGGAGAGCGCCCGGAGCAGAGCACCGTCCACGTCCCGCAGCTCGGTGACCCGAAGCCGCCGTCCACGGCGACCGCCAGGACGCTGAGCGGCACGGGCTCGCTGAAGGCCGCGCAGCTCAAGGCCGACGTCATCCGCTGACGCCGGGCGCGGCCCATGCGGTCCGGACCCCGGGGAGCGGTCCCCGGGGTCCGGCACCCGCCGGCCGCGCAGGTCGCGGCGAGCAGGTCGCGACACGCAGGTAGTACGCATCAGCCACGCATCGGCGACGCCCCCCTCCGGCATGGCGCCGGCCCGGAGTCGCCGATCTGAGGGGGTCAAGTGAAAAGGATCGTTCTCGTCGCGACCGCTGCGGTCGTGGCGGCGGGCGGCGCAGGGTTCGCCGTCTCCGCGAGCGCGGACACCGGGGGCCTCGGTGCCGCGGCGGTCAAGGGCATCGACTGGGGCAAGTGCGAGGTCAGCGGCCCTAGCGACCCGATGAACAAGGCCGAGTGCGCCCAGGTCGAGGTGCCGCTCGACTACGCCCGGCCCAACGGCCGCAAGATCTCCATCGCGGTGTCGCGCTTCCGGCACACCGACGAGAAGAACTACCAGGGGACCCTGTTCGTCAACCCCGGCGGCCCGGGCGGCAGCGGCCTGCAGTACGCGCCCGCCCTCGCCCGCTGGATCGGCGGCACCGGGCACGCCGACGTCGCCGCCAAGTACGACATCATCGGCTTCGACCCGCGCGGCGTCGGCTCCAGCAAGCCCGCGCTGAGCTGCGACCCGAACTTCTCCGACCCGATCCGGCCGGACTACGTGCCCTCCTCCGCCAAGGAGGAGAAGGCCTGGATCGCCAAGTCGAGGAAGTACGCGCAGGACTGCGCGAAGAAGTTCGGCTGGTTGCTGCCGCACATGCGCACCACCGACGCCGCGCGCGACGTCGACGCGATCCGCGCCGCGCTCGGCCAGGACAAGATCAGCTGGTACGGCTTCTCGTACGGCACCTACTTCGGCGCCACCTACGCCACGCTCTTCCCCAAGCGCGTGAAGCGGATGGTGCTGGACGGCAACGTCAACCCGAAGACGGTCTGGTACGACGCCCAGCTGGAGCAGGACAAGGCGTTCGAGCACAACATGAAGGCCTGGTGGGCCTGGATCGCGAAGTACGACTCGCTCTACCACCTCGGCAAGAGCGAGAAGGCCGTCGAGGCCAAGTACTACGCCGTCCGCGCCGCCGCGAAGAAGGCGCCGATCGGCGGCCAGATGGGTCCGGACGAGCTGGACGACACCGTGCTGTCCGCCGGCTACAACACCGGCTACTACATCCCGTTCGCGCAGGCGCTCTCGGCGTGGGTCAACGACAAGGACGCCTCCGGGCTCCTCGACTGGATGAACCCCGGCGGCGACGACAACGGCTTCGCCGTGTACAACGCCGTCCAGGCCGCCGACGCCCGGTGGCCGCGCAACTGGAGCAAGTGGCACCACGACGCCGCGAAGCTCTACCGGCAGGGCTACAGGTTCAACACCTGGAGCAACGTCTGGTTCAACGCCCCGATCGCCTTCTGGCCGTTCCAGGGCGGGCCGGAGTTCAAGCTGAAGGGCGCCAAGGGCCTGGCGGGCATGCTGCTCGTGCAGTCCACCCAGGACGCGGCGACCCCGGTCGCGGGCGGCGTGGAGATGCACAAGCTCTTCCCGTCCTCGCGCCTGGTGTTCGAGGTCGGCGGCAAGACCCACGCCAACACGCTCAACGGCAACGCGTGCCTGGACGACAAGGTCGCGGCGTACCTCGACACCGGGGCGCTGCCGCAGAGCCACCGCGGCCCGGACGCCTACTGCAAGGCCGTCCCGGCGCTGAACGACCCCGACCCGACGGCCATGACCGCGAAGGCCGCACGCGCCTCCGCGGGCAAGGACCTCCCGGTCGGGCGCCCGTAACGGTAAGCAGCACAGCGGTGGTCAGCACAACGGTGGGCAGCGCAGCCATCGGATAGTGCGCAGGCGTGTTCCGCGGTGCGTCCGTCCCGTCCCTCAGCGAGGGCGGGGCGGGCGCACCGCGTCGCGCTTCACCGGCGCTTGGTTTTCGCGGGTGGTCCCGTTTGGGGCTGGAATCGCGCGATCCTCGGGGTGCGCGGTTCCCGGCCGCCGCGCCGGTAGAAAGCGAACGTGCTGAACGACGCTGGAAAGAGGGCCGCCGCCGGGACGGCGGCCGCCGCGGTCACCCTCGCCGTCGCCGGGGCCGCCGCCGCACTGGGGAGGCCCGCGGACGCCGCCCCCGCCCCCCGTCCCGAGCCGAGGCCCGCCGGTCTCGCGTGGAAGTCCTGCCCCGCCAAGGATCCGGTGGAGGGCACCCGGCTCAAGGGCCTGCAGTGTGCGTCGGTCCGGGTGCCGCTCGACTACGCGGACCCGGCCGGCAGGCAGATCACCCTGGAGATCAGCCGCGCCCGGCACACCGCGCCGAGGTCCAAGGGCGTGGTGCTGCTCAACCGGGGCGGCCCCGGCGCGCACGGGCGCGACCTGGCCCGGTTCTTCGCCGACTCGCTGCCGAAGGGGGTCGCCGCGTCCTACGACTGGATCGGCTTCGACCCGCGCGGCGTCGGCGCCAGCAGGCCCGAGCTGATCTGCGACCCCGGCTACCAGAGCCCCGGCCGCGCCCGCCCCGACACGGTCCCCGCGAGCGCGGCGGAGGAGGAGGCGTGGAAGGCGCGGGCGCGGCACTACGCCGGCGACTGCGCCCGCCGGTACGGCGCGATCCTTCCGCACATGGGCACCGCCGACGGGGCGCGCGACATGGACGCCGTCCGCGCCGCCCTCGGCCAGCAGAAGATCAGCTACTTCGGGTACTCCTACGGGACGTACCTCGGCGCGGTGTACGCCACGATGTACCCGCAGCGGGTCCGCCGCATGGTGCTCGACAGCGTCGTCCGGCCGAGCGGGGTCTGGTACGGCGACAACCTCGACCAGAACGTCGCCTTCGAGAAGCGCATCCACGCGTACTTCGCCTGGATCGCCCGCCACCACACGACCTACCGGCTCGGCGACTCCGGACGGAAGGTCGCCGCCGCCTACGCCAGGGTGCGCGCGGCGCTCAAGGCCAAGCCGATCGGCGGGCGGATCGGGCCCTCCGAACTCGACGAGGCGTTCCTCGCCGACGGGTACGGCGACTACAACTGGGCCGGGCACGCGAGGGCGCTGTCGGCCTACGCCGTCCGGCACGACCCGGGGCCGCTGCGCAAGGTGTGGCAGCCGCCGTCACGGCTCGACCAGAACAACTACACGGTCTACAACGCCGTCCAGTGCCGGGACGCGGCCTGGCCGCGCGACTGGGGGCGCTGGCACGCCGACAGCGAGCGCCTCTACCGCCGCGGCTACCGTTTCGAGACCTGGAGCAACACCTGGTACAACGCGCCCTGCGCCTTCTGGGGGGTTCCGGGCGGGCCGCAGCCGCGGGTCGGGGGCGGCTCCGCGCTGCCGCCGATCCTGATGGTGCAGGCCACCGAGGACGCCGCGACCCCGTATCCGGGCGCGCTGGAGATGCACCGCCGGTTCCCGACGTCCAGGCTGCTCGTCCAGGTCGGCGGGCGCAACCACGGCGTCTCGCTCTCCGGCGACAGGTGCGTCGACGGGGCCGTCGCCGCCTACCTCGGCGGCGGGGCGCTGCCCGCGAACCGGCCGGGGCCGGACCGCAAGTGCGCGGCCGGGCCCGAACCCGTCGTGGCCAAGGCGGGCAGGGCGGAGCACGCGGCCGCGCACCGGTGACCACTTCCCGGACGAGGCCGTGACGGAGGCCGTGGAGGTGTGCGGCCCCCGGACGGCATAGGCTTGTCCACGTGGAGCTTTCAGTGGTGAGGGCCGGGGGCCGGTAGCCGTGCGGATGCTGGGCTCGATGCCGGTGCGCGTGCTGGACGACAGGTACCGCGCGGAGGCCCTCGCGATCCTGGACGCCGACCCGGTGTCCAACGTCTTCGTGAGCTCCCGCGTACACGCCGCGGGACTCGATCCGCGCCGCCTCGGCGCCCAGATGTGGGGCTACCTGCGGGACGGCAGGCTCGTCTCACTGTGCTACTCGGGCGCCAACCTCATCCCGGTCGCGGCCGGGCCGGAGGCCGTCCGGGCGTTCGCCGAGCGGGCCCAGGCGCAGGGACGGCGCTGCTCGTCCATCGTCGGACCCGTCGGCGCGGTCGGAGAGCTGTGGGAGATCCTCGCGCCGTACTGGGGGCCGCCGCGGGCCGTCCGCGCCGCCCAGCCGGTGATGGCGACCTCCTCCGTCCCCGACGTGCCCGCCGACCCCGGCGTGCGCCGGGTCCGGATGGAGGAGTTCGACATCGTCTACCCGGCCTGCGTGGCGATGTTCACCGAAGAGGTCGGGGTGTCGCCCAACGCCGGTGACGGGGGCGTGCTCTACCGGGCCCGCGTCGCCGAGCTGATCCGCGACGGCCGCGCCTTCGCCCGCATCGAGGACGGCCGCGTCATGTTCAAGGCCGAGATCGGCGCCGTCACCCCGCGCGCCTGCCAGGTGCAGGGCGTGTGGGTGCCTCCCGACCTGCGGGGGCAGGGCCGGTCGGAGACGGGGATGTCCGCGGTGGTGCGGGAGGCGCTGCACGGCGTCGCGCCGACCGTCTCGCTGTACGTCAACGACTACAACACCCGCGCGCGGGCGGCGTACCGCCGGGTCGGATTC
Source organism: Actinomadura verrucosospora (assembly GCF_039540335.1). Lineage (NCBI taxonomy): Bacteria > Bacillati > Actinomycetota > Actinomycetes > Streptosporangiales > Thermomonosporaceae > Actinomadura > Actinomadura verrucosospora. Next base: position 221,318 of record NZ_BAABEV010000007.1, read on the forward strand.
ACCGAACTGGGCTCTTTTATGTCGGTTCTCTTCTGATTGTCATTGCGTGCCTGATATGACCCGGTACCTGAATCGATCTTCCGGGCCGGGTACCATCCCGCCGTGGAGTTCGCCGGGGCGTTGCGGCAGGCGATCCAGTCGAGCGGGCTGACCCTGGAGCGGATCCGTCACCGGCTCGGCCGGCGCGGGCTCACGGTCAGCGTGGCCACCCTGAGCTACTGGCAGCGGGGCCGCAGCCGGCCGCGCTCGCGCACCGTGGTCGTCGCGCTGGAGGAGATCCTGCAGGTGCCGTCCGGCGCCCTCATCGAGCTGCTGGAGGATCCCGCGCCGAGCGCCGCGCCCGTCCGGGGCACGTCCGCGCGCGGGGGCGCCCCCGGCGGGCCGAACGGGACGGAGCGGGGCCGCGGCGTCCGCGACCTGTGGCCGGACGCCGAGCGCTACGCCTGCCTCGTCGGGCAGCTCGACCGCTCCGGCGACCACCGGCTCGAACGGCTCAGCGTCCACGACGTGTACCGGCTGGACGAGGCGCGCCGGTCCTGGACGCTGTCGGTGCGCACCGTCCTGCGGGCGGCCGGCGACGACATCGACCGCGTGGTCTGCGTCCACCAGACAGGTGACGGCGACCTTCCCGGCGTGGTGGACGGCGACGCGGCCGGGCTCCTGGACGTGCGGTACTGCCGCCCCGGCCGGATCCGCGCCGAGGGCGGCCTGGTCGCGTTCGAGCTGGTCTTCGACAGGGTGCTGGCGACGGGGGACACCGCGGTCATCGAGTACGAGCTGGGCCCGATCGGGCTCCCCGCGCCCGACAGCTACGACCGGCGCTTCTCCCACCCCGTCCACGACTATCTGGCGCTCGTCCGGTTCGACGGCGACCGGCTGCCCGCCCGCTGCTACGGCTTCACGGCCGAGAGTTCCACGTCCCCGCGCCGGCGGCTCGGCGAGTTGTGGATCGGCACCTCGGGAAGCGCGAACCTCGCGGCCGGAACCGTCCGGCGCGGGATCGTGGGCATCGAGTGGGAATGGCATTGACACCGGAAGGCAAGGCCACCTAGGGCCACGCGTCCTACAGCGCTGTCCGCGCCTGGCTCGTCTCCAACGCCGTCAGCGGCGTGATCCGCGGCAACCCGGCCGGACGCCGAACCGCCTGCTCGACAAGCGCGGCCTCTGACCGGCTTCCGGGCCCGTCCCGCGCCGGCTGGCCCGGACCCGCGGCGCCGGGATCCGGTGCCGCGGCACGCCCGGATTGGTACCCGATTCGGCGGAGGACGGGCCCGATGGTTGTGACACTTTGCCTGTTGGCATCGGGGCCGGGGAGCCTTACAGTGAGCGCGGAAGTGGCAATTGCGGTAGTCAAGGCCGTTTTGCGGGGGCCGGCCGGAGCCGATCCGGAGGCCGAGCATGCAGAGTGTCGCAGAGGACGATCTTCTCCAGATCCTCCAGTACGGGCCGTTCAACGTCGCCCTGCACGCCGCCATCCAGGCGCGCGGCCTGAGCCTCGACTCCCTGCGGCGCCGCCTGGAGGAGCAGGGCATCGCGGTCAGCCTGTCCACGCTGAGCTACTGGCAGCGCGGCCGGACCCGTCCCGAGCGCGCCGACTCGCTGCGCGCCGTCCGCGGCCTGGAGACCATCCTCGAACTGCCGCGGCACTCCCTGCTGACGCTGCTCAGGCCGACCACCGACCGTCCCGCCGGACCCTGGCTGCCGGTCGAGGAGCTGTGCCCCGAGCCCGGCGTCCGCGACCTCCTGGACGAGATCGGCGACCGCGGCGAGCGGCAGCTCACCGGGCTCAGCCTGCACGACCAGTACCTCATCGGGCGGCGCCGCGAACTGCGCGAGGTCCGCGTCCGCGCGGTGTTCCAGGCCCAGCAGCGCGGCGTGGACCGCTGGATCGCCGTGTACCACCACCCGCAGGGCGTGCTGCCCTCGTCCCGCACCGTGCGCGGCTGCCGGTTCGGCCGCGTCCGGATGGACGAGACGAGCGGCCTCATCGCCGCCGAGCTGCTGTTCGACCGGGCGCTCGGGCGCGGCGAGACCTACCTGCTGGAGTACGGCTTCGGGTTCGAGGAGACCGGTCCGCCCGTGACCGAGGAGGGGCGCGGCTTCCGCACCCCGCAGCACGAGTACCTCATCGAGGTCCGCTTCCATCCGGCGGCGCTGCCCGCCCGCTGCTACCGGACGTGGCGGCCCGACGGGCACACCGCGCTGAAGGACTCCGCCGACCTGCGGTTGTCCAGCTACCAGAGCGTCCACTTCATCGAGTTCGGGATGGCCGCCGGTTTCCACGGCATCCGCTGGGAGTGGACCTGAGCCGCGGCGGACCCGGCCGCTACCGCACGAGCAGGTCGAGAAGGCGGTCGAGCTCGGCCGCCGGATCCCCGGTGAGCCCCGCGTGCACCGGACCCGGCTGCACGATCGTGCTGCGCGGCGCGGTCAGCCACCGGAACCGCGCGCCCGGGGCCTCCCCGGCGGCCTGGCCCGCGCGCTCCCCGCCGCAGCACACCGCGTCGACCGCGGTGAGGGCGGACCGGACGCCCGCGAGGTCGAGCGAGGGGTCCAGGGCGAGCAGGCGCCGCTCGTCCAGGTGCGTGCGGCATCCGAGGTAGTCGAGGGCGCGGCAGTACACGACCACGCCGACGTTCATGGACTCGCCCCGCTCGACGCGCGGGACGACGCGCAGCGCGGCGTACTCGAACACCGTCGGCTCGGCCGCCGTCCTGATGTTGGTCGTCCTGCCGGCGGTCACGAGGCGCCCCCGAGCCAGCCGGGACGGTTCTGGCCGCGCCGCGCTGAGGTGTCCGGACGGTGGGAGCTGACGTCGAGGGCGGGCAGCCACTCGCGCGGCTTCCCGGCGCGCGGCAGCAGGATGTCGAGGTAGGCGTCGCGGAGGGCCCGCGGGCCGGCGAAGCCGGGCTCGCCCTCCAGCCAGTGGTCCGGGACGAGGCCGGCGACCTCGCGCAGCAGCCCCTCGGTGATCTTCGGGGCGAGTTCGGCCTCGGCCTCCTCCAGCCGGGTCGCGTACGGGGTCAGCACGTGGTCGTCCACGTCGTAGGGGCCGGAGAACAGCCGGGCCGCGTTCGGCCACGCGTGGTGGAAGATGAGGCTCGCGCCGTGGTCGATGAGCCACACGTCGCCGTGCCACACGAGCATGTTGGGGTTGCGCCAGCTGCGGTCGACGTTGCCGATGAACGCGTCGAACCACAGCACCCGGGACGCGAAGCCGGGGTCGGGGCTCCAGCCGAGCGGGTCGAAGCCGAGCGACCCGGGCAGGAAGTCGACGCCGAGGTTCCAGCCGGGGCTGGCCTTCAGCAGGTCCTGCACGTCGGGGTCGGGCTCGTGCCGCCCGATCGCCGGGTCCAGGTCGATGAGCACCTGCTCGGGCACCCGGAGGCCGAGCCGGCGCGCCAGCTCACCGGCGATCACCTCGGCGATCAGCGCCTTGCGGCCCTGCCCGGCCCCGTGGAACTTCATGACGTAGGTGCCGAGGTCGTCGGCCTCGACGACGCCCGGGAGCGATCCGCCCTCGCGGAGCGGCGTCACGTAGCGGATGGCGGTCACATGTGGCAACACGTCGCAACGCTATCGGCTGGGGCGGCGGCCGGGATAATCGATCGCATGGGCGTTGAGCTGGTCGACCTGTCGGTGCCGATCGTGACGGGCATGCCGGTCTATCCGGGCGATCCCGAGGTGGAGGCCGTCCCGGCCCTCACGGTCGCGGACGCCGGGGTGAACGTGCTGCGGCTGCACCTGGGGTCGCAGACCGGCACGCACGTCGACGCCCCGTTCCACATCGACGACGCGCTGCCGAGGCTGGACGAGCTGCCGCTGGAGCGCTTCACCGGTCCGGCCGTGGTGATGGACGTCCGGGGCCTCCCGCCTCGCGCGCCGATACCGCCCGGCGCCGTCCCGCCGGGGCTCGCGCCGGGTGACGTCCTGCTCATCGCGACCGGCTGGTCGCGGCACTGGGGGACCGGGGCCTACCTGGCCCACCCCTATCCGGCGCCCGAGACCGCGGAGGCCATCGTCGCCGCGGGCGTGAGGACGGTGGGCATCGACGCGCTCAGCGTGGACCGGACCCCGCCGCCCGGCTCGGACGACTTCTCGCTCGCCGCCCACCGCGTCCTCTGCGGCGCCGGAGCCGTGATCGCCGAGAACCTGACCGGTCTCGGACGTCTCGCCGACGCCCAGGCGGCGGGCTGCGCGATCGAGGTCTCCCTCTTCCCGCTGGCCCTGGCGGGTGCGGACGGCGCCCCCGTCCGCGCGGTCGCGCGCGTCGACGACCGCGCCGTCCTCGTCTGAGGGCCGGGGCGCGGGCCGTCCGGCCATACTGGGCACCGCCGACGGGAGGACGTGGACATGCGGGTGGAAGTGGACATGCGGGTGGAATGGGCGACCGACCAGGGCAGCCCCGAGCGGCCCAACGAGGACTTCGTGGCGGCGGCCGCCGGGGCGGTCGTGGTGCTCGACGGGTGCGGGCTGCCGCTCGGCACCGACCTCGGCTGCGTGCACGGGACCGCCTGGTACTCCCGCTCGCTCGGAACCCGGCTGCTGGCCCGGATGTTGGACGGGCTCGGCCCGCAGGCCGGCCCGCCGGTGGGGCCGCCCGGGGGCGCGCACCGGCCGGGGGCCCGGCCGCTGGTCGCGCGGCTCGCCGGGGCGATCGCGGACGTGGCGGCCGCGCACCGGGCGACCTGCGACCTGCGGGTTCCGACGACGCCGGCGGCGACCGTGCTCGCCCTGCGGCTGCGGGGCGACCTGGTCGACTACCTGGTGCTGGCCGACTCGACCGTCCTGCTCGACGGCCGCGACGGCCTGCGGGAGATCACCGGCGGGCGGTACTACGCCGCCGCGGACCCGGCCGTGGCCGACGCCGCGATCACCGGCACGGTGCCGGCCGCCGACCTGCGGCGCGCGTTCCTGCTGACCGACGGCGCGACGCGGCTCGCCGACCTGTTCGGCGTCACCGACTGGGCCGGGCTGGCGGCGCTGGCCGTGGACCCGGGGCCCGCGGGGCTGATCGAGCGGACGCGGGAGGTCGAGCGCACCGACCCGGGAGCCGTCCGGTGGCCGCGCCACAAGGTCCACGACGACGCGACCGCGGCCGTCTGCGAGCTCGGCTGACCCGGCCGGAAGCAATCGCTTGGTCGTGTCGTAGGGTGCGGGGAGCCGTAGGAAAGGACGTGCCATGCGCCTCGGCATCACGATGTTCGCGACCGACCTGACCATGGCGCCGCACGAGCTGGCCCGGGAGGCGGAGGCGCGCGGGTTCGCCTCGCTCTACCTCCCCGAGCACACCCACATCCCCGTGTCCCGCGCCACCCCGGCGCCGACGGGCGCCGCGACCCTGCCCGAGGAGTACTCCCGCACGCTCGACCCGCTGGTGTCGCTAGCCGCGGCGGCCGTGACGACCGAGCGGATCGTCCTCGGCACCGGCGTCCTGCTGCCCGCCCAGCGCGAGCCGATCGTCACCGCCAAGGCCGTCGCCACCCTCGACCGGCTGGCGCCCGGCCGGATCGCGCTCGGCGTCGGCTACGGGTGGAACGCCGAGGAGGGCGCCGACCACGGCGTCCCGTGGAAGCGGCGGCGCGCGGTGGCGCGCGAGCACGTCCTCGCCATGCGCGCCCTCTGGACGGACGAGGAGGCGTCCTTCGAGGGGGAGTTCGTCGGATTCGCGCCGAGCCGGGCGTGGCCGAAGCCGTCCCGCCGCGTCCCCGTGCTGCTCGGCGGCGCCCCCGGCCCGACGCTGTTCGCGCACATCGCCGAGTACGGGGACGGGTGGATGCCGATCGGCGGCGCGGGCGTCCGCGAGGCCCTGCCCGCCCTGCGCCGCGCCTGCGAGGACGCGGGGCGCGATCCGGTGCCCGTGATCCCCTTCGGGACGCTGCCCACCCCCGGCAAGCTCGACCACTACGCCTCGCTCGGGATCGAGGAGGTCGTGCTGCGCGTGCCCGCGGGCGACCGCGACGCCGTCCTGCCGGTGCTGGACGGCTACGCCCGCTCCCACCTGTGAGCTGGCGGACCGTCGTCCATCAGCGGATCATGCGATAGCAGAAGAAGGTCGGGAACCGGTAGTACTGGCCCTTGCCGGCCTTCACCGCGCCGAGGATGAGGAACACCCACCCGCCGATCAGCAGCTCCAGGTAGGGGAGGAGGAACAGGGCGAGGAACGCGGGCGCGTCCAGCAGGATGGCCGGCGGGACGCAGACCGCCGCCACGGCCACGAGGTGGATCAGCATGGTGAGCTGGTAGTTCATCGACTGCGCCGCGTGGAAGCGGGTGAACGGCGAGGTGTTCTTCTTCACCAGGTAGATGACCAGCGGCGGCAGGAAGCCGATCAGGATGTTCCCGACGTAGGCGAAGATCGCCCAGGTCGTCTCCTCGCCGGGGTTCTGCATGCCCGGGCCGTACGGGACGCCGGGAGGGCCGTAGCCGTAGCGCGGGTCGTACGGACCGGCCGACGGCGGGCCGTGAGGCGGGCCCGGCGGCTGCCCCGGCGGCTGGCCGTAGGCGCCGTGGTACGGCGGTGGCTGGCTGGGCGGTGGCTGGTCGTGGGGTGGCTGGTCGTGCGGTGGCTGGTCGGAAGGTGGCGGGGGCTGGTCCGTCACGTGTCGTCCTCTTGTCCTCTTCGGGCGTCCCTCGGGGGGGTACCGCAGGAATCTATAGGACCCGGGCTCCCCGGCGGGTCGACCGCTGAGCGGGACCTGCGTCCGGACCGCTCTCCGACATATTTTAGAATTTCGTTCGGCCAATGGGGCGATGGGGGGCATGCCCCGCGAGGAGGCTGGAGTGAGCGCGATCCCGATGGAGCGGCCGATGCTGGGGGACGACGAGGCCGCGGCGCTGACGGGCCTGGCCGCCCGCGTGCGCGAGCTGGCCGAGGCCACCGTCCTCACCGGCGCCGACGCGGCCGAGGCCGCCGCGGTGGCGGACGAGATCGCGGCGCTGACCGCCCGGCTCACCGCCGAGCGCCGCGGCGCCCCGCCGTTCGTCACGCCCGGCGAGCGCCGCATGGACCGCCAGATCGCCAATCCCGTCACCGGGCCGCTCAACCCCTTCGCGCCGCCCATCAGCCTGGAGGTGACCTCGGACGGCGTCGTCCGGGGCGAGTTCACGCTCGGCGCCGTCTACGAGGGCCCGCCCTCGTACGTGCACGGCGGCGTCTCCGCGATGGTCCTCGACCAGGCGCTCGGCATGGCGGCGGCCGCCACCGGCACGCCCGGCATGACCGCCACCCTGGAGACGCGCTACCGGCGCCCCACCCCGCTCGGCGTCCCGCTCCAGGTGGAGGCGAAGGCGAGCCGCGTGGAGGGGCGCAAGGTCCACGCGTCCGGGACGATCAGCGCACCGGACGGGCTGGTCACGGTCGAGGCGACCGGGATGTTCATCATGCCGCAGCGGTTCGTCACGTCGGAGTACTGACCGCCGCGCGCTCCTCCACAGGGGCGGGCAGCAGCGCGAGCGCGCCCAGCGTCAGCACCGAGGCCACGATCATGCTGATCGAGATCGCCTGCCAGCCGTAGTCGTGCAGCAGCCACGTCGCGAGCAGCGGCGCGGGGCCGCCCGCGAACACCGAGGCGAGCTGGTACCCGATGCCCGCCCCGCCGTAGCGCAGCCGCGTCGGGAACGTCGAGGCGATCAGCGACGCCTGCGGCCCGTACTGCACGGCGTGCGGGATCTGCGCCACCACCACCGCGACGACGACCAGCGCCGCGACCTCGGTGTTGAGCAGCGCGAAGTACGGGAACGCGAACAGCGCCACGCAGATCGAGCCGGCCGCGTACACCCGTCGCGGTCCGATGCGGTCGCCGAGGTGCCCGGCGGCCGGGATCGTGACGAGCTCCAGCGCGGCCGCCGCCGTCACCGCGCTCAGCGCGAGCCCTTGCGCCATGCCGAGGTGCTTGTGCACGTAGGTGAGCGCGAACGAGGTGAACAGGTAGAACGGCATCTGCTCCGAGCAGCGCAGCAGCGCGCTCAGGAGGATCTCCCGGGGGTGCCGCCTGACGACCTCGACGACCGGGACCCGGGCGACCTCGTCGCGCTTGACGACCTCGGCGAACAGCGGCGTCTCCATCACCCGGATCCGCACCCACAGCCCGATCCCGACGAGGACCAGGCTGAACAGGAACGGGACGCGCCACGCCCAGTTCCGGAACGCCTCGTCCGCCGACAGCGCGATGGCGGTCATCATGCCGGTGCCGAGGATGAGCCCGATCGGGACGCCGAGCTGCGGCAGGCTCGCCATCAGCCCCCGCCGCTTCTGGTCGCCCCATTCCATCGACAGCAGCACCGAGCCGCTCCACTCGCCGCCGACCGCGACGCCCTGCAGGATCCGCAGCGCCACGAGCAGCACGGGCGCGGCCCAGCCGATCGTCTCGGTGCCCGGCAGCACGCCGATCAGCGCGCTCGACACGCCCATCAGCACCAGCGTGACGATCAGCGTCGCCTTCCGGCCGAGCCGGTCGCCCCAGTGCCCGAAGATCGCCGCGCCCACCGGGCGGGCCGCGAAGCCCACCGCGTACGTCGCGAACGCCGACAGCGTGCCCGCGTAGTCGCTCGACTCGGGGAAGAAGACGTCCTTGAAGACGATCGCCGCGGCGGTGTTGTAGAGGAAGAAGTCGTACCACTCGATGGAGGTGCCGATCACGCTCGCGGCGGCGGCCTTGCGGACCTGCGCGCGGCGCTCCTCGGCGTCCGCCGCGCCGGCGCGCCCGGCCTCTCCGGGATCCAGAACCATGGGAGCCGTTGACCTTTCCGACCGCCCCCGCCGGTCCCAGCGATTTGACCCACTGTTTCCCGCTGGGTTCGCCGCCGAAACCGTGGCGGCGCGAAACGGTCGACAATCGGGTGGTTGCCCGCTCAGTACTCGTAGACCTTGACCGTCGGGGCGTGCTCGTACCAGGACGCGATGACCGACGAGGTGCGCTTGTCGGAGAGGAAGTCGACCCGCAGCCAGCCCTCGGTCTGCGTCACGCGCGTCTCGTAGCCGGGGTTCGGCGTGGCCGACACCAGCCGCACCCGGTCCTTCTCGATCGACATCGCGGCGCTCCCGCCGCGCGTCGCGTAGCTGCGCACGTGGTCGGTCGGCTTGGCGGACGAGCCGCCGCCGCTGGGCTTGACGGGCGGCGCCTTCGGGGTCCTGGACGGCGCGGGCCCCTCGTCCTGGCCGGTCGGCGGGCTCGACCGGGCGGTGGGCGACCCGGCGGCGGTCGGCCCCGGCGGCGGGGACGGGCTGGAATGGATCACCGGCCCGGCGATCGGCGGCGGCGCCGACCGGTCCGACACCGCGCTGCGCACGACGCCGCGCACGCCGAGCCAGGAGAGCGCCACCGCGAGCGCGGTCACCCCGGCCCACGGGGCAACATACGACATCGCGCGACGCATGGGCACATGGTGGCATACGGTTCCGCCATGGCGAGTGTGTTGGTGGTCGAGGACGACGCGAACGTCCGGACCGCCTTGATCAGGGAGCTGAGCGCCCGGTCGCACGTCGTGCGCAGCGTCGGGACCGCGATGGACGCGCTGCGCGAGGTCACGCAGTCCCCGCCCGACGTCGTGGTGCTCGACCTCGGGCTGCCCGACCTCGACGGTGCGGAGGTGCTGAAGATGCTGCGCGGCATCTCCGACGTGCCCGTCATCATCGCGACCGCGCGCGACGACGAGCCCGAGATCGTCCGGCTGCTGAACGCGGGCGCCGACGACTACCTCATCAAGCCGTTCTCCATCGAGCACCTCAGCGCCCGGCTCGCCGCGGTGCTGCGCAGGTCGGCGCGGTCCGGGCCCACGGCGGAGCTCAGCGTGGGCGGCCTGCACATCGACCTCGACCGCCGGGAGGCGCGGCTGGACGGCAAGCCGCTGGAGCTGACCCGCCGCGAGTTCGACCTGCTGGCCTACCTCGCCGCGCGCCCCGGCCGGGTCGTCGCGCGGCGCGAGCTGCTCGCCGAGGTGTGGCGGCAGGCCTACGGCGACGACCAGACCATCGACGTCCACCTGTCCTGGCTGCGCCGCAAGCTCGGCGAGACCGCCGCCGCCCCCCGCTACCTGCACACGGTCCGGGGCGTGGGGGTCCGCCTGGCCGACCCGCGCGCATGAGGCGGACGCTCGTCCTGGTGTCGCTCGCCGTCACCTCGATGGTCGCGCTGGCGTTCCTGATCCCGCTCGCCCTCACCGTCCGGGAGATCGCCCGCGACCGCGCGCTGACCACCGCGGAGCGGCAGGCCAGCGCGCTCGGCCCGGTCCTCGTCGTCACCGAGGACCCGGCCGCCCTCGAACGCGCCGTCGCGAGCACCCAGGCGGGCGCCGCCGGGCGGATGACCGTCCACATGCCGGACGGCGGCCTCGTCCCGAAGAACCCCCGCGAGGACGAGGGCGCCCGTCCCGAGCAGCTCACCGAGGCCGGGCGGCGCGGCCGCTCCTACACCGCCCGCGTGGACGGCGGGTACGCGCTCCTCCAGCCGGTGTCGCTGGACGCGGGCCGCACCGCCGTCGTCGAGGTGTTCCTGCCCGACGAGGACCTGTCGCGCGGCGTGTGGAAGGCGTGGCTCGTCATGACCACGGTCGCCGCCGCGCTCGTCGCCGGGTCCGTCGCCGTCGCCGACCGGCTGGGCGCCCGCATGATCCGCTCCACCCGCCGCCTGGCCGAGGCCGCGGGCGCGTTCGGCGACGGCGAGCTGTCTGTGCGGATCGAGCCGGACGGGCCGCCCGAGCTGGTCGAGGCGGGGCTGGCGTTCAACGCGATGGCCGACCACGTCGTCCAGCTGCTGTCGGCCGAGCGGGAGATGGCGGCCGACCTGTCGCACCGGCTCCGCACCCCCCTCGCCGCGCTCCGGCTCAACGTGGAGTCGCTCGGGAACGGGCACGTCGCCGAGCAGACCCGCGAGGCCGTCGACCGGCTCGAACGGGAGGTCGACCAGATCATCCGGACCGTCCGGCGGCCCACCGGCCGGGGCAGCTGCGACGCCTCCAAGGTCCTGCGCGACCGGGTCGCGTTCTGGTCCGTCCTCGCCGAGGACGAGGGGCGCTCCTGCGAGCTGATCGGCGCCGAGGGCCCAGCACCGCTGCCGGTCCCCGGCACCGAGCTGGCCGCCGCCGTGGACGCGCTGCTCGGCAACATCTTCCGGCACACGGCCGAGGGCACCGGCTTCGTCGTCACCCTCCACCAGGGGCAGGGCGTCACCGGCATCCTCGTCGCCGACGGCGGTCCCGGCATCGCCGACCCGGACGCGGCGCTGAAGCGGGGCAGCAGCGGCGGCGGCTCCACCGGCCTCGGCCTGGACATCGCCCGCCGCGCCGCCGAGGCGACCGGCGGCTACCTGCGCATCCACCGCAGCGTCCTCGGCGGGGCCCAGGTGCAGATGTGGTTCCGCACGAAGTGGCTGCCCCCGGCCCGCCGCTCCCGCCGCCTCGTCCGCCGCCGCCACTCCCGCACCAAACGCCCGGCCTAGCGGGCTAGTCGTCCTCGCGGACGTGGTCGCCGGTCGCGCCGTCGAGCATTTCGCGGACGATGTCCATGTGCCCGGCGTGCCGCGCCGTCTCCTCGACCATGTGGATCAGCACCCATCGCAGGGTCACGGTCGCGCCGTGCCACGCGGTGCCCCGGTCTTCGAGGGCCACCTCCTCGATGACCTTGTCGGACGCGGCGCGCGCCCGCCCGTAGAAGGCGACGACGCTCTCGATGGTCTCGCCGGGCTCGATCCTGAGGTCGGCCTCCGGGTCGTCGTCCCGGAACGGGAGCGGCTCGGTCTCCCGTCCGAACGTCTCGCAGAACCAGTTGTACTCGACGGCGCCCAGGTGCTTGGTAAGGCCGAGCAGGCTCGTCCCGGACGGCGTCATCGGACGCCGCGCCTGCTCCTCGTCCAGGCCGTTCAACTTCCACAGGACCACGTCTCGATGCCTGTCGAGAGCGGCCTTCAGGCTTTCCTTCTCACCACCGGTGTACGGCACTTCTTCCATGCGGGGACGCTACCAGCGCGACGGGACCGGGCCGGCGTCCGTGGACGCCGGCCCGGAAGGGGCGCGCTCAGCAGTTGGAGTACTTGACGTACCACTTGCCGCGGACGGCCCCGTCGTCGGCGCCGAGCATGTAGTCGGCGATCCACTGGGTGGAGTTGAGCCGGACCCACAGGTACCCGTCCCTGCGCTGGATGGAGTCCCAGTCGGTCCGCACCTTGGACCCCTTCGCCAGGACTCCGACCTTCGCGTAGCCGAGGCCCGGCCCGGTCCGGACGTTGAGCCCGTCCGCCGGGAGGACGACCCCGTCGCAGAGGCGAACGCGCTGCTCGTCCCGGACGAGGAGCCGGTGCATCGCCGCGGCGGCGCCCTCCGGCCCGACCTCGATGGCGCCCGGACCGTGCCCTTCCTCCTCCTGCGGAGGATCGGACTGGACCGCGGCCGACCCGTCCAGGCCCGGTGCCGGCGGCGGAGCGGCCCCGGCGACCGCCCCGGTGCCCAGTGCACCGCCGACGAGCGTCGTGGCGACCAGGACCACACCGAGCTTGGTACCTACGTGCATCTCTACCTCCCGAGTGAGGTGACGGACTTACAACCTCATGTTACTCATAGTCATCGTACGAGTGCAGAGAGTTGTGCAGACACTTCTTTGTGACGCGTAAAGGGTCGAGATCCGCATCCCTTTACTGCCGCCCCGAAGGGCACTCCCGACGAATCGGTGGCCGAGGGCGGCAGATGCGGCCGGTCACGACCCCGCCGGCTCGACCCCGCCGGCTCGACCCCGCCGGCTCGACCCCGCCGGCTCGGCCGCGCGGGCTCGGCGTCGCCGGGCGCTCGCCACCCGCGTGACGCCGCCGAAGACTCGCAGCATGGTCGCGCGCCTGAGACAGGAGTCGGGCGGGGGTGCGCCACCGGCCGCGGCCGATAGGGACGCGCCCCCACGGCCGAGGCGACCAACGAGCAGCGCCAGAACCCTGCGGCTGATCCGAGCCGAGACCTCCCACGTCCGGTGGATCTCAACATTGGTCGGTAGCAGGGGCGCCCACCGATCCGTCACCGAGCCGCCCAGCCGGAGACTTGCGCTTCCTCATGCGTCCGACACAGTAGTGTCCACGGGGAGTTTGACTCCCCGATCAGAAAAACAAAAAAATAGCAAAGGACAAAAGAGATGAGTAAGACCAAGGACGATATGGCCGGAGACGACGCTGAGCAGCAGGGTCGCGAAGGCAAGGGCAACCGGGAAGGGGCCGAGGCCGGAGGAACCACCCAAGGTGGGTCCAACGGAAAAGGCCACTAGTTAGGTCGGTTGGGCCTGATGCGGTGAACCGCATCAGGCCCAACCGATCTTTGTTTCTGGCCTTCGAGGTTGGCGGTAGAGAGCAGGCCCCACATGGCCAGCACGATGAGCTGCCCCCTGTGGCCGGAAAGCTAGGGCCGGGCCGGCATGGCCGTGATCCAGCAGTGCAGAGGGCCGGCTGTGCGTTTAACAAGCTGGGGTGACGGGGGGTGTCGGTCGAAGGATGTAGCCCGATCTCCTTAATCGGCAGGAGGTTCGGCGCCCCGGGCCTGATTAGCGTTTCTTGAGATTCGGAACGCCTGTTCGCCCGCGGTCGGAAGGATTGCTCATGGCCCCTGCTCACAAGACGCTCCTCACTGGTTCGATCACATTCGTGGCAGGGCTGGCGCTTTGGCTGTCGGGCCTTGATGAGAAGATCGTCATCATCACGCCGTCCAAGGTCGGGGTAGTTCTGATGATCTTGGGTGGACTGGAGACCTTGTACGGGGTCTACATGAGCGTGCGCACCGACCGCGCAGCGCGCGGCTAAGAGCCTGCTCCAAAAGCCAATGCGGAGGTCGCGCGGCGGCTGGTGCCGGCGCAGGGCTGGCTCACCTACGGCGGCGAGTGGGTCGGGCTGCAGCCGGTCCATGTCCAGCGGCGCGGTCACAACATCAGGGCCGTATCCAGGCCCGTGGCGGTCGGCGGCTGCTGCCCGTCGGGGTGTGCGGTGCGGATCGCGGTGCTCGCGTTGGCGACTGCGTCCACCGTCCGGCGGGGGCGAGCCCCCAGGGGCACCACCGAACTTCTAGGGCCCCGGTTCGACGAACTCGCCCGCAACTACCGGGTAGCGGTCGTAGTGGTCGCCGCTTTGCTCTGGACCAACACACGATCCACCGGACAGGCCCGTAGGGCTGGGCCGTCCGCGGGGTTGATCTTTCCGGCGGCGAGGATCACTGCCGGAGAAAAGATCATCTGCGGCCACTCCTCTCCTGAAGCCCGTATCCGGCGGGGGCGATTCCAAAGGCCAGTGTCTACGGAGGAGCGTGCGGCCGACCTACGGGCCGAGATCGCTACATCACTGGACGTGTTCATGACAGCCTCATAGGCTTGACCGCGACCTAGGACGTTCCGGAATCCGGACGGACGCATGCCGAACGAACCTGCGCGCCGCTCTACTGGAGCAGGGCCTGACAATCGCCACGCTCGCCGGGTCCCTCGACGTGGACCCGAAATCGGTAGAACGGTGGATCATCAAGGACCGCACCCCCTCCTGGCGGCATCGCAGCGCAGCGACCTCCCGCTCGCGTGGACAGAACATACGTGTCCAGCAGCGCGCCACACCTATGCCGGGGGACCGGGCCATGAGCCCCAAGATCGACTACTGCAACTCTTATGGAGGTTCCGGTGGAGGCTCGACTTTCCTTGGAATCCGCCGACCCGATCCCGGACTTGGAGTCACTTGCGGATTGGCTCCGAGGTGAATCAGAGTTTCATGGAAGGGTAACGGTCCATTCAGGAGCCCCAGAGGACGGCCAACTGGGGACGGTGCCCCAGGCTCTGGTCGTGGCACTGGGCTCCGGAGGGGCCGTCTCGGTTCTGGTGGCCACTCTGAGAAGCTGGCTCTCGCTGCCGCGGCGCTCAAGTGTCAGGATCAAGGTGCTGGGCAAAGATGGGGCTGAGATCGAGGTGGACGCCAAGAACATTCGGGAAAAGCGAGTTGAGGCGCTGGTCGACGAAGTGCTCAATCGAGAGTCCGAATAGTATGCGCCTGCCGGACCCACAGCGCTCGCGCGTGATTCTGATGGGCACAAGCGAATACAATGACGAAGCGATTCCGGACCTGCTCGCGGCTGAGACCTCCTTGCGGGATCTCAGTATCCTGCTGTCAGACCCCACATTCGGGATAGTCCCCGAGGAGAACTGCATCACCCTTCTCAATGAAGGGGATATCCGCCTGCTGGGCAGGAGGCTGCGGTCGGCGATATCAGAGGCAGAGGATCTGCTCTTGGTGTATTTCGCCGGCCATGGACTGATCGGCGGTAAGCGTCACGAGCTCTATCTTGGCCTGCCCGACAGTGAATGGAACGAGCCCGAATTCACCTCGCTGGAGTTCGAAAAACTGCGCAGTGCGGTACTCAACAGTCATGCGACGACCAAAGTAATCATACTCGACTGCTGTTTCTCGGGACGAGTCATCTCGGAGACGATGGCTGATCCGATCGCGTCCGTCGTCGGTCAACTCGATGTCGACGGCACGTACGTGCTCACGTCCGCTCAGCGCGATCAGGTCGCACTGGTCCTTCCCGGTGAAGAGCACACCGCTTTCACCGGGAGGCTGATGAAGCTACTGCGGGAGGGTGTTCCTGAAGGCCCGCAACTTCTCTCCATAGAGGACATCTACCGCCATCTTCTGGTGGTCATGCAGGCTCAGGGGCTGCCGCAGCCGCAGAAGCGGGGCACGCGTACCGCTGATCTGATAGCCCTCGCCCGCAACCGTGCCGTCGTGAGCCGCACCGCGTCCTCCTTGCGGTCTCGCTATCTCATGGCGGTTGATCATGGTGAACGCGGGGATTGGCCTCGCGTAAGGGATCTCCTGGAAGATGTGTGCGCCGCACAGGAGGATCTTCTCGGGGAGAACCATCCGGACTTCTTGAGGAGTTGTCAACTTCTCGCACACAGCATAGGGGCCCTGGGCGACCCCCGACAGGCGGCCGTAGAACTCCACTATCTGCTCGCCAGGCAGATATCGATTCTTGGTGACGAACACGCAGATGTACTGCAGTCGCGTCAGTATCTTGCGCTCAACATCGGCGAAGCCGGTTATCGCGGTGACGCAGTCAAGATGTTGCGCGTCCTGCTGCCGATACGCCGACGTATCTTGGGAGCTCATGACAGCGCGACATTGCGTACGTGTCACCTTCTGGCGCGGAACCTGGCGGCCATCGGAGAAGTAGAGGAAGCCGAGGCGCTGTTGCGAGAGGTCGTCGAACGGCGAGAACAGACACTAGGTGCCCACCATCCACATACTGAGAGGGCGAAGCGTGATCTGAGTCGACTCTAGAACTGGAGATGTCGGATCGCGCGAAACTGCCATGAGCACCGAGCAGGAACTCCAGGGCCGGGATGTTGCAGTTTTGAACTGCTCATTCTGCGGAAAAAGTCAAACGCAGGTCCGCAAACTCATCGCGGGCCCCGGTGTGTATATTTGCGATGAGTGCATCGAGCTCTGCAACGAGATAATAACCGAAGAGCATGAATTCGATCCTGAAAATTACCTTCCTCCTCCTTATGAGCCATGCGCGATGGGAGAAGAGGATGTGTACGTCTGGACCATGAGCTGAGTGCGGCTCCCCTACGCCGCGCTCGCGAGCCCATGCCGCGGTGCCCTTATAGGCGAACCCACGTCCGCGGGCGTGCGGGGTCCATGTGGGGACGTCTCGCCCGACGTAGCGTCCGGGCGAGCTTGGTGGCGCTGATTTCTAGGGCCATGGGGCGGCCTCCTCCCTTCTGAGAGGGGAGACACAGGAGCCAGCGTCAGTCGGTGCGGTTCGACGGTGCTGGACGGGGGCGGACTGGTCCCGTGGGCTCCTTCTCTTGTTTTCGCAGGTGAGCGGCTCTCTGGCCGACTTCCCCGGACGACCCCGGACGGGGCGCGAATAAGGCTGGCTCAGGGGTTCCCTAAGTGAGGCTTAAAGGTGTTCTGGTGGGGGGGTGGGCGGCTTAGCGTTTGGGGTGTCAGATCGGAGACACGGCGGAGGTGCACAGGCGGAGAGCAGAGCGATCGTCGGCTGAGGTTCCGACTGAGGTTCCTGATTGAGACAGACTTCTGGCCTGCACGGCCCCCTAACCCCGCTCTGGGGCCGTGCGGGCCAGAAGCCTTTTCAGGGGCGGGGGAGGGCGCCGAGCAGGAGCAGGCGGAAGGCGTCGGCGGTGCCGGTGGCGGTGGTGTCGCCGGTGGCGAGGCGGCGGATGGCCAGGCCGTAGAGCATCGCGACGATCGCGGGGGCGTGGTGTTCGGCGTCCGGGATGTCCAGGGCCTTCAGGATGGCGGTGGCCAGGCGGTCGTAGGCCTCGATGGAGCGCGTGGAGGTCTCGCGGAGGGCCGGGTCGCGGGCGGCGTGCAGGTGGAGTTCGAGGTTCGCGATCTGCTCGGGGCCGTGGGCGAACTCGACGACGGCCTTCTCGACCTGGTCGGCGGCCTGGACGGGCGCGATGCCGGACTCGGCGAGGGCTGTGACGTAGGCCGTGATGCGGGCGATCTCCTGCTCGACGAAGGCGTGCAGCGCCTCGCGCAGCAGGTCCTCCTGGCTGGGGAAGTGGTAGGTCAGGGAGCCGAGGGAGACGCCGGCCGCGCGGGCGACGGCGCGGTTGGTCACGGCGCCGATGCCCTCTTCGCCGATCAGGCGGAGGGTGGCGTGGAGGATCCGGTCACGGGCGTTCATCGGTGCTCAGTCTTCCCCACAACGGATGCGTTCAGTATCGTTCGTTCGAACGAACGATAGCGGGAGGCGGCGTGGAGCTGGGGCTGGCCGGGCAGGCGGAGGCGCTGGCGAGGGGAGAGATCTCCTCGAGTGAGCTGGTGGAGGAGAGCCTGGAGGCCATCGGCCGGGGCGAGGCGCTCGGCGCCTTCCGGGTGGTGCGGGCCGAGGCGGCCGCGCAGGAGGCGCTGGAGGCGGACAAGCGGCTGGCGGAGGGGGAGCGGCTGCCGCTGCTCGGGGTGCCCGTCGCCATCAAGGACGACACGGACATTGCGGGGGAGACCACGCCCTTCGCGGTGGCGGGGGACCACCGACCGGTGGCGCGGGACGGGGAGGTCGTGCGCAAGCTGCGGGCGGCCGGGGCCGTCATCGTGGGGAAGACCACGACGTGCGAGCTCGGGTTGTGGCCGTTCAGCGAGTCGCGGGAGTACGGGATCGCGAGGAACCCGTGGAATCCCGACTACTCGCCCGGCGGGTCGTCGGGCGGGTCAGCGGCGGCCGTGGCGGCGGGCATGGTCGCGGCGGCGGTCGGGTCCGACGGGGCGGGGTCGATCCGCATCCCGGCGGCGTGGACGGGCCTGGTGGGCATCAAGCCCCAGCGCGGCCGGGTCTCCGGGCACCCGCACACCGATCCGTTCAACGGGATCACCGTGTGGGGGCCGCTCGCGCGCACCGTGGGGGACGCGGCCCTGCTGCTCGACGTGCTGACCGGCAGCCACGCCGAGGACGTGTACCGGCTCGACCCGCCGATCACGCCGTTCGCCGAGGCGGCGAGGCGGGAGCCGGGCAGGCTGCGGATCGCCGTCTCCTACCGGACGGCCCTCGGGGTCAGCGGGAGGCTCGACCCGCAGATCCGGGCGGCCGTCGAGCGGCTCGCGCGGAGGCTGACCGACCTCGGGCACAAGGTGTTCCCGGCCGACCCCGACTACGGGCCGACGGCGCTCGGGCTGGTGCCGCGCGGGACGGCCGGGGTCGCCGACTGGCTGGACTCCCTGCCGAACCCGCGGCCCGACCCGAGGACGGAGGCCGAGGCGCGGCTGGGGAGGGTCCTCGGGAGGCGGCTGCTGCCCCTGGCCAAGCGGCTGGACCCGTATCTGCGGAGGCGGGCCGGGCGCATCTTCCAGATCGCGGACGTGGTGATGACGCCCACGACGGCGCAGCCGCCGCTGCGGGTCGGGGCCTTCGACGGGGCCGGCTACCACCGGACGCAGTCGGGGGTCGCGGCCGCGTGCCCTTACGCGTGGACGTGGAACGTGCTGGGATGGCCCGGAGTGAACGTCCCCGCGGGGTTCACCAGGAACGGGCTGCCCATCGGCGCCCAGTTGCTCGGGCACGACTCCGACGAGGCGACGCTCATCTCGCTCGCGGCGCAGCTGGAGTCGGTCGAAGGGTGGGTCGGGCTGCGCCCCTAGACGCGTGACGGGCCGCCGGTGCGGGGGTCCAAGCCGGTACCGGCGGCCCGTCGCGTTCAGTAGCCGGCGCCGGTGAGCATGCCGCCGTCGACGAGGACCTCGCTGCCGGTGCAGTAGGTCGAGTCGTCCGAGGCGAGGAAGACGACCAGCCCGGTGATCTCCTGCGCCTTGCCCATGCGGCCGAGGGGGAGCGCCTTCATGAACGCGTCGGCGCTGGCGGCCGTGGCGGAGACGATGTCGTCCTGCATGGTCAGGGGCGTCAGCACCCCGCCGGGGTGGATGGAGTTCACGCGGATGCCGTACTGGCCGAGCTCGCGGGCGGCGGACTTGGTCAGCCCCCGGACGCCGAACTTGCTGGCGCTGTAGGCGGCGAGGCCGGCGGCGCCGATGAAGCCCTCGGTCGAGGACACGTTGACGATCGAGCCGCCGCCCGCCGCGCGCATCGGGGCGGTCACCGTCTTCACCCCGAGCCACTGGCCGACCAGGTTCACGTCCAGGATCTGGCGGAACTCCTCGACGGCCATGTTCTCGATGGTCTTGTGCCGGAGGATCCCGGCATTGTTGACCAGGACGTTCAGCGCCCCGAAGGTCTCGGTGGCGGTCTGGACGGCCCGCTGCCAGTCCTCCTCGCGGGACACGTCCATCCGGACGAAGCGGGCGCCGTCCCCGAGGTCGGCGGCCAGCTTGGCGCCCTCCTCCTCCAGGACGTCGCCGAAGACCACCCTGGCGCCCTCGTCCAGGAACCGCCGGACGTGCGCCTTGCCCATGCCGCGCGCGCCGCCCGTGATCAGCGCCACCTTGCCGTCAAGCTGCCCCATCAACGCTCCTCGTCGCCCGTTGCCTCCCGGTCAACCTAGCGAACGCTTGGTCAAATGAACAAGGCGGCCCTAGCCGGCGCGCAGCCCGCCGAACATCAGCGTGAGCATCCGGTCGGCGTACGCGCCGGGGTCGGGGGCGCGCTCGGACGCGACGCCGATCGCGTTCGCGAGCCGCAGCAGGTCGCCGGGATCGATCTCGGCGCGGACGGAGCCGGCCCGCTGCGCCCGCTCCAGCAGCCGGCCGAGCGCGGTGCGGATGGCGTCGGCCGCGGCGCCGAGCCCGGTGGCCGCCCACTCGGGCCCCATCGCCTCGATGATCACGGTGCAGGTGCCGCGCGGGGTCGAGGCGCCCGCGAGGTAGGTGCGCAGCCAGCGGGCGAGCGCCGCCTCCGGGTCCGGTTCGGCCAGCAGCGCGTCGGCGTGCCCGAGCAGGCCGTCGATCCGCTCGCGCAGGACGGCGTGCAGCAGCGCGTCCCGGGTGGGGAAGTGCCGGTAGAGCGTCCCCGACCCGACGCCCGCCCGCCTGGCGATCTCGTCGAGGGACGCGCCCGTGCCGTGCTCGGTGAAGGCGGTGCGAGCCGTCGTGACGAGTCGCTCGTAGTTGCGGCGGGCGTCGGCCCGCATCGGCCGGGTCTCCATGGGCACCGTCCAGCGGTCGCGGGCGGCCTGACGCGGCCCCCCGGCCTGCTTCTTTCGACGAGCCTGCCATTGTCCAGGGCGGATGCGCTACCCGGAGCGCGCGGCGAGTGCGCCGCGGGACAGCCGGTCGGCCCTGCGCGTCGTCTCCGGCAGCCGGTACTCGGGCGTCAGGGCGAGGACGGTGCGGCACGCGGCGTCGAGGCCGGTGCGGTGGCCGACGGACACGAACACCGGCTTCACGCCGTCGCGGGTCCGCAGCACCCGCCCGACGGTCTCGCCGCCGTCCAGCAGCGGGCTCGCGTCGCCGCGCCGCGGGCCCGGCTGCTCGTACGTCCCGACGAACGCGGTCTTGCCGACGCCGACGGACGGCAGGCCGGTCAGCACGCCGAGGTGGCACGCGAGGCCGAAGCGGCGCGGGTGCGCGATCCCGAAGCCGTCGCAGACGAGCAGGTCGGGCGTGGTCTCCAGGGCGCGGAGCGCGTCGAGCAGCGTGGGCAGCTCCCGGAACGCGAACAGGCCCGGGACGTAGGGGAACGCCGCCGTTCCGACGGCGACCGACTCCTCGACGACCTCCAGCGTCGCGGCGTCCAGGACGACCACGGCGGCGGCCAGCCGGTCGCCCGCGCCGCCGCCGTCGCCCGCGTAGGAGACGTCCAGGCCGGCGACGGTGCGCGGCGCGGCCGGGCCCGGGACGTCGAGTTCGAGCATCGGACGCAGCCGGTCCTGGATCGCCTCGGCCTCCCGCGGCGTGGACGGCCAGGGATGCAGATCGCGTACGTCCATGGCAGGACGCTACCGCTCTTGCGCGGCGGCGACCGCGGCCGTCACGACAGCGACGCGTACGCCGCCTGCGTCAGCCGGTAGGCGCGCAGGTCGCCGGACGCCTGGTCGCCCATCAGGTTCGGCAGGTAGGCGAGCGCGAGCCCGGCCTCGGGGTCGCCGAGCCCGACCGAGCCGCCCGCGCCGGTGTGGCCGAACGCCGACGCGCGCCCCGCCCTCGGGGTGAAGAAGGTCTGCGAGGGGCGCATGAATCCGAGGCCGAAGGTGCTCCGGACGAGCAGCGTGCGGTCGGGGCCGCTGACGCGCGGGCGGACGGCCTCGCGCAGCGTGTCCGGGCGCAGGACGCGGCCCGCCGTGAGGTCGCGGTAGAACCCGGCGAGCGCGGGCGCGGTCGTCGTCATCCCCGCGGCAGGCCACCCGGCGCGCAGCACGACCGGGTTGTTGTAGCCGCCCTTGCCCGGATGCGGGTTGTTCAGCGACCGGTTCATCATGGACCGCGGGTCGGTGTAGGCCTCGGCGAGCCGGGTCAGGACGTCCTGCCCGGTGGCGCCGAGCGCGTCGGTTCCGGGCGCGTCGGTCCCGCCGCCGGTGCGCCGGCCCGCCGACAGTTTCGCGGCCCGCTCGATCACCTCGTCCGGGGCACCGATCCACAGGTCCAGGTCGCGGGCGAACTCGTCCTTCACGAAGGCGCCGACCGTCCGCCCGCCGGAGTGGCGGCGGACGATCTCACCGGCCAGCCAGCCGTAGGTCAGCGCGTGGTAGCCGTGGGCCTCGCCGGGCGTCCACTCGGGCTCCTGGGCGGCCAGTTCCGCCGCGCGGGCCGGGGCGTCCGCGGCCTCCTCCGCGGAGACGGGACGCGCGAACGCGGGCAGGCCCACCTGGTGCGACAGCAGGTGCGCGGCCGTCGCGCCGTCCTTGCCCGCGGCGCCGAACTCCGGCCACCAGTCCGTGACCGGGCCGTCGACGTCGTAGGCGCCGCGCTCGGCGAGCAGCAGCGCCGCCGCGGCCGTCACCGCCTTGGTGCAGGAGAACCCGAAGCAGGGGGTGTCGGCCTGCCACGCGCGTCCGGTGCGGCGGTCGGCGACACCGCCCCACAGGTCGACGACCTTGCGGTCGCCCGCGTAGACGGCGACGGCGGCGCCCAGCTCGCGTCCCTCGGCGAAGTGCTCCTCGAACACGTCGCGGACGCGGGCGAACGCCGGATCGCAGTGGCCCTGCACCGTGCTGCTCATGCGCGATCCTCTCAGGCGGGGACTCCATAGAATCACGTTCTAGGACGTTCCGCCGCGCCGGGATCGCCTCAGGATCGGCCCAGGTGGTGGACGGGTTCGGTGATCGGGCCGGCGGCGCGCTGGGCGGGGCGCGTCCGGCCGAACTCCAGCGTGAGCAGCGCCGCGGCCAGCCACGCGATGTCGAACCAGGACCGGAAGACCACGCTGCGCGGCTTGTAGGACGGCCTGAACTTCTTGTCGAACAGGTACAGCGACTCCACGGCGATCCACGGGTCGAGGAGGTGCAGCGCCCGGTAGCCGGCCTTCTCCAGCAGGCCGCGCTCGTCGGCGTCCAGCAGCTCGCGGAAGGCGGCGAAGTTCAGCGAGACGAGCCCGTGCCCGTGCTCCGCCGCGTACTCGACCATCTCGACGATGAGGCGCTCGTTGACGCCGTTCGGGCCGCCGGGGTCGCGGCGCATCGCGTCCAGGCTGACGCCCTCGCCCGCGGTGACGTAGCGCTGGAACGCGATGGGCTCCTTGTCCTCGTCGTAGGCGACGGCGACGATCGCGCCCGGGTGGTACCCGGTGAGCAGCTCGTCCAGGTTCATGGAGAAGCCGCGTTCGGCCGCGCCGCCGAGGGAGCGGGACGCGACGTCCAGCAGCTTCCCGCGCAGCGCGGGCGTGAGCTCCCGTTCCGGGAGGATCTCGGATGAGACGCCGAAGTTCTCGGTGCGCTTGACGGCCTGCCGGACGTTGCGCATCTTCCGCCCGGACAGGCTGAACTCGGCGGGGCGGATGACGACCTCGTCGCCGAAGCCGATCGAGCGGCACCGCCCCCAGGCCGGGAGCAGGGCGTCGCTCGCGCCGAGGACGGCCGGGCGCCAGCCGGTGGTCCGGCACATCGACAGGAACGCCCGCACGGCGTCGGTGTGCGAGGCCGGGTCGCCGACCGGGTCGCCGCCCGCCACCGCCATGCCGAACAGGACCCGGTAGCCGATCGCGGCGCGGCCGTCCGCGCTGAACACGTACGCCTTGTCGCGGCGCAGCGCGAACGGGGCGAGGGTGTCGGAGCCGGGGTGCAGGACGAGGCCCGCGACGCGGGCGCGCTCCGCCTCGTCGCCGGGCGGGGGCGCCGGGTCGGGCGCGAGGAGTGTGATCACCAGGACGAGCAGGCCGGCGGCGCCGGCGAGGCCGAGCACGCCCGGGAGCCAGGACGCCCCGTCCATGGGCGCGCCGGTGGCGCCGAGCCCGATGGCGACGTCGCCGACCGACCGGACCGACACCCCGCCGAGGACCAGCGAGAAGAGGGTCGCGGCGGCGAGCAGCAGGGCGCCGGTCTTCACGGCCGCGCGGACGCGTTCGGGGTGCGGGCGCACGGGGAACCGGCCGCGCTCCAGCCACAGCCCGCCGAGGGCGGCGGCGAGGAGCGGCAGCCGCCACAGCGGGTCGTCGCCGGACAGCGCGGCGAGCAGGCCGAGGAGCGCCAGCGTGACGAGCCCGTACCAGGCGGCGCGGCGGCGCAGCAGCACGCCGCGGGCGACCAGGGCGAGCGCGAGGGCCAGCGCGACGGCGTGCTCCGGCCTCAGCGGGCTGCCGGTGGCGAGCTCGGACAGCCGGCCGAGCCAGTGCGGGGCGTCCGCGAACGCGGGCACCGCGATCAGGGCGGCGACCAGGGCCGCCGTCAGCGCGAGCGGCCAGACGGGCCGCGCATGGGGCGCCGCGTCCGGTCCGCCCGCGGCCGGAGGGCGGGAAACGCCGGCCCTCCGCAAAGACTCGTCCGATAGCACGAAGCACACCTCCGCTGAGCCCCCAACCAAGATCTTCCGGAACTCATTCCCGGGTTCGGTCGTTGTTATGGGGCCTTGACCCAGCGTACGGCCGGACCGCCGGCCGGGCGCCGTCACCGGGGCATACCCGGCCGGGTGGCCGGGACACCGCTAGCCTCGTGGTGATGAAGAGGCTCCTGCTCGTCCACCACACGCCCTCGCCGTCCGTCCAGGCGATGGTCGAGGCGGTGCGCGCCGGCGCGTCGACCGACGAGGTCCAGGGGGTGGAGGTCGTGTCCCGCGCGGCGCTGTCCGCCACCGCCGTGGACGTCCTGGAGGCCGACGGCTACCTTCTGGGCTCCCCGGTGAACCTCGGCTACCTGTCCGGTGCGCTGAAGCACTTCTTCGACCAGATCTACTACCCCTGCCTGGAGGAGACGGTGCGCCGCCCGTTCGGCGCCTTCCTGCATGGCACAACGACGCCACCGGCGCCGTGCGGGCCCTGGACGCCATCACCACAGGGCTGAGGTGGAAGGCCGTCCAGCCGCCCGTGGTGGTGATGGGCGAGCCCGGCAAAGCGGATCTCGAGGCGTGCTGGGAACTCGGCGCGATCACTGCGGCGGAGCTCGGAGACGTCTGAGGCGGGTGCGCCGCCTGTAGCGTGCCGTCATGAGTGGTTTCCGGCACATAGCGCTGTTCAGATGGACCGAAGGCACGACGACCGGCCAGCAGGACGAGGTCGCGGCGAAGCTGCGCGAGCTGCCCGGCGCGATCCCGGAGATCCGGGAGTACGGCGTGGGGGTGAACGCCGGCGTGAACCCCGGCGCTTACGACTTCGCGGTGGTCGCTGACTTCGCGGATCTGGACGCCTACCTCGTCTACCGCGACCATCCGGTCCACCGCGCGGCGGTCGAGGAGTACGTCACGCCCATCACGGCGGAGCGCGCGTCCATCCAGTACGAGCTGTAGGGGAACGGTCGAAAGGGGCGGCGCGGCGGCGCCGCCCCGAGGGTGAAAACCGAGCAAGCGCTTGTGCCCGAAGACTTTTCGGGTTAGTTTCCTCAGAGACGCCCGCTGGGAACGGATCGCGCCCCGTTCCCGGCGGGCGGCGAAACAGGACGCGAGGTGCCGGGCGCCTGCGAAGGCGTCAATCGGACGCGCACCCTCACGAATCGCAGGGCTCACCGAGCGCATGCGACGGAGCGCGTACGACGGGCGGAGGGGCTCACCCCCGCGACCGCAAGCTCATGATCTCCTCGCGGAGCTGCTGCGAGGACGGCGCCTCCAGCAGCCGCGGGCCCTCGCGCAGCGGCACCATGGCCCACCACGACCCCGTCGCCTGGCCGTACCAGACCCGCACGCCCGGGAACTGCTCCTGGAGGGCGCGCGCGGTGGCGGCGCGCAGGCCCGCGGGCATGGGCTCGCCGGCGGCCCCGTGCCGAGACGTCATGCCGCCCTCCCCCGGTAGATCTCTCCCTTGACAGCGTCCCCACGGACCAAAGCGTCACTCCTACTCCGCAAATCGTGACTAAGCACACTATGGGCCTTCCGGCCCCCGGACCGTGGGATACCGCGCCGGATGTACTCCGGTGGATGTATCCGGCTTCCCTGGGTGACACCGTCCGCCGGATGCCCTCGGCCACAACCGGAGAGGACGCTGAGCGCGCAAAGGACATCCCCTAGGCGCGGCGCGTCCGCGGAGGCGGTACCCATGAGACTCGCAAGGCTGGCCCGGTTCTGCTACCGGAGACGGCGCCTGACGCTGGCGAGCTGGATCGTCGGCACGATCGCCGTCATGACGATCGGCTTCGGCTTCGCCGCCGAGCCCCTGAACGACTTCTCCGGCGGCGACTCCGGCTCGGCGAAGGCGTCGGAACTGCTGGAGGAGCACTTCCCCCAGCGCAGCGGCGACTCCATCACGCTCGCGGTGCACGCCGACGGCGGCGTCCAAGACCCGAAGGTGAAGGCGAAGGTCGAGCGGGCGATCGACCGGCTCGCCAAGACCCCGCACGTCGCGTCGGTGTCGTCCCCGTACGAGACGCCCGGGCAGATCTCCGCGGACGGCAAGACCGCGTTCGCCACGGGCGGCCTCGACGTCTCGTCGGACGACATGCCGAAGACGGACGTGACCGCGCTCCTGGACGACGTGCGCACCGACTCGGGACCGGTCCAGATTCACCTCGGGGGGTCGGCGGTGGACGCCGCCGAGACGCCGGGCGGCGGCCCGTCCGAGGGCATCGGCCTGCTCGCCGCCGTCGTCATCCTGCTGGTCGCGTTCGGGTCGGTGCTGGCGATGGGGCTGCCCATCGTGACCGCGCTGTTCGGCATCGGCACCGGCCTCGCGCTGATCATGCTGCTCGGGCACCTGCTGCCCGCGCCCTCCTTCAGCCCCATCATCGCGGCGCTCATCGGGCTCGGCGTCGGCATCGACTACGCCCTGTTCATCGTCACCCGCCACCGGGAGGAGATGCACGCGGGCGCCGGCCCGGAGGAGGCGGCGGTCACCGCCGTCACCACCGCCGGACGGGCCGTGCTGTTCGCCGGCACCACCGTCGTGATCGCGCTCATGGGCCTGTTCATCATGCAGCAGAAGCTGCTGAACGGCGTGGCGGTCGCGGCCGGCGTCGCCGTGCTGATGACGATGCTCGCCGCCGTGACGCTGCTGCCCGCGCTGCTCGGCTTCGCCGGGCACGCCATCGACCGGCTGCGCGTCCCGGGACTCGGCCGGGCCCGCCGCCCGCTCGCCGAGCGCTGGGCGCGGGTCGTCCAGGCGCACCCGGTCGTCGCCGGGCTGTGCGCGGCCGCCGTCCTGCTGGTCCTCGCCGTGCCCGCGCTGTCGATGCGGCTGAGCCTGCCGGACTCCAGCACCCAGCCGCACGACCACAGCGGCTACCGGGCCAGCCGGATCATGGCGGAGGGCTTCGGCCCCGGCACCGCCGCGCCGCTGGTCATCGTCACCGAGGGCGGCGGACTCGCGGAGGCGGGACGGATCGCGGACGCCGTCCGCGCGACGCCGGGCGTCGCGGCCGTCCAGCCCCCGCGCCCCAGCCGGGACGGGAAGGCCGCCATCGTCATGGCGTTCCCGAAGACCGGCCCGCACGACGAGCGGACGCCGGGGCTGGTGCACACGCTGCGCGACGACGTCATCCCCGGGGCCGTCGCCGGCACGGGCGCCCGCGCCTACGTCGGCGGCCCGAACGCCGCCTCGATCGACTTCGCCGACAGCGTCTCCACCCGGCTGCCGCTGCTGATCGCCGTGGTCGTCGGCCTGTCGCTGCTGCTGCTCGTCGGGCTCGTCCGGTCGGTCACGGTGGCGGTGCAGGCCGCCCTGATGAACCTGCTGTCGATCGCGGCCGCGTACGGGGTGCTGACGGCCGTCGTCCAGTGGGGGTGGGCGGGGCGCGCGCTCGGCTTCCCGGCGGACATGCCCGTCACCACGTGGGTGCCGCTGATGATGTTCCCGATCCTGTTCGGGCTGTCCATGGACTACGAGGTGTTCCTCGTGTCCCGGATCCGCGAGACCTACGAGGAGGGCGTGGCCACCCGCGAGGCCGTCGCGCTCGGCCTGTCGCGCACCGCCCGCGTGATCAGCGCGGCGGCCGCCATCATGGTGATGGTGTTCCTGTCGGTTCTGCTCGGCGCGGACGTCGCCGTCAAGCAGATGGGTCTCGGCCTCGGCGTCGCGATCCTGATCGACGCGACCGTCGTGCGGCTGGTGCTCGTCCCGGCGCTGATGGAGCTGTTCGGCGAGGCGAACTGGTGGCTGCCCGGACCGCTGCGGCGGATCCTGCCCTCGCGTCCCGCGCCCGAGGCCGGGGACGGGGCCGATCGGGCGAGCCTGCGGGCTAGTGCAGGTTGATGCCGTCGAACATCACCTTGAGGTAGTGCTCGGCGAGCCCCTGGGCGTTCAGCCGGCCTCCGGGCCGGAACCAGCGGACGGCCACCCAGACGGTGTCGCGGATCATCCGGTAGGTCAGCTTCGGGTCGAGGTCGGGGCGGAACAGCCCTTCCGCCTGGCCCGCCTGGAGCGTGGTCACCCACATCTTCTCGACCTCGTCCTCGGACTTGGTCAGGTAGGCGAACCGGTCCATGCCCCGCAGGTAGTTCCAGTCGTTCTGCATGACCGTGATCGCGGCGCGGTGCGGCTCCAGGGTGCCGAACGCGACGCGGACGAGCCCGGCGATCGTGTCCCGCGGGTTCTCGTTCTCGTCGATCACCGCCTGGTAGGCGGCCATGACCTCGGTGAAGAACCCGGACAGGATCTCGTCGACGATCGACTCCTTGGAGTCGAAGTGGTGGTAGAGGCTGCCGGACAGGATGCCCGCCTCGTCGGCGATGTTGCGGACGGTGGTGGCCTGGAACCCCTTCTCGGCGAACAGTTCGGCCGCGAGCCTGACCAGGTGGGCGCGCCGTTCGGACGCCAGCGCGGGGGTTCCGCGGCCGCGGCGGCGGGGCGCGTCCTCGCCGGCACCGCGGGTTCTCGATCGTCCGGACTTGGCGCTCGTGGTCGTCACCCTCTCATTATGCCGTGTCGCCCAACCGCTTGCTCGATTCGGCGGCCGGACCAGCGTACGACGTGCAACAAGCGCTTGCTACAGAGGTTTCCCGGACCGCCGCCCGCGCCGATTAGGCTCGGGCCATGCCCGAAGTGATCGTGTTCGACCTGTACGGAGTGATCGCCCGCACCCAGACGCCCGAGGCGGTGCGGCGCATCGAGGAGATCGCCGGGACGCCCGGCCCCGCGTTCTGGGACGCCTACTGGGCCTGCCGCCCCGCCTACGACGCCGGCCAGGAGAGCGCGGCCTACTGGGCGGACGTCGCGGGCCTGCTCGGCGCCACGTTCCCCGACGTCCCCGCCCTGACCGAGGCCGACCTCGACAGCTGGACCGCCGTCGACGAGGAGATGGTCGCCCTGGTCGGCGAGCTGGCCGACCGGGGACGCACGCTCGGGCTGCTCTCCAACATCATCGGCGACCTGGTGCCCCGCTTCGAGGCGCGGCACGGCGCCTGGCTCTCCCGCTTCGACGAGCGCGTCTACTCCTGCCGCATCGGCGTCGCCAAGCCCGACCCCCGCGCCTACGAGATCTGCGCCGGCCGCCTCGGCGTCGAGCCCGCCGACGTCCTGTTCTTCGACGACAACGAGCGCAACGTTCTCGCCGCCCGCGAGACCGGCATGCGCGCCGAACTCTTCACCTCCCCGGCCCAGGTGCGCGCCCTCACCGCCTGACTAGGAAGGGGGCGGGAGCTCCCCGCCCGCCTCGGCCGCCTCGGCGAGGCGCTCGCGGAGGGTGCGCAGGAGCTCGTCGCCCTGCTCGGTCAGGCGTTCGATGGCCGGGAGCGCCAGATCGTCCCGGACGGTGTCGGCCAGCAGTTCGTCGTACTCGTGCGCCTTCTCCGCGATCGACTCCAGGCGGCGCTGGGCGCGCAGCACCTCGTCGGCCGACCGGGCGCGCTCGGCGTAGCGCTCCAGGGCCTCGACGCGGCGCGTCACCGCCTCGACCGAGGTGTCGAGCTTGTCGCGCAGCGGCCGCAGCGCCGCCTCCACCTCCGGGAGCGTCTCGGCGCCGACCATGTCGGCGTGGTCAGCGCGCAGCCGCGACTGCTTCGCCAGGACCTGCGCGATCTCCCATTCCTGGCGCGGCAGCGTGACGGCGTTGTCCACCGCGTCCAGCAGGCCCTCGCGGTTGACCTGCGAGTCGCGGACGGCGTCGACGGCCGCCTGGACGCGGGCCAGCAGCGCGCGGCCGTCGTCGTCGAAGTCCTCGGGGAGGAGGTAGCGGTCGCGGCGGCGCTCCAGTTCCCGGGCGCGCCGCAGGTCCAGCGAGACCGACGGGGTGCCGAGCGCGACCAGCACCGCGAGCATGCCGAGGCCGATCAGCCACAGCGAGCCGAGGAGCGGGGAGCCGACCAGGCCGAGGGCGAGGACCGACAGCGGCGCCAGCCACACCAGCGGCTTGCGGCGCGCGACGATCGTGTCCAGCTCGGCGCGCAGCGCCGGGTCGGCGACTGGCCGCGGCTCGGCCGGGGCGCCGTCCTCGGGGGAGCGGGGCGGCGCGATGCGCCGCCAGGCCGTGGAGACGTGGGTCTCGAAGGCGAAGTCGGTCTGCGCGATCTCGATCTCGGTGGGGCCGGCGGGCAGCGGCCAGGAGCCCACGGGGTCGCCCCCGCCGGGGCCGGTGAAGCGCACCCACCACCCGCCCTTGCCGTCCTCGCAGCGGTAGCGGCCGGGGGCGACGTCGATACCGACGAAGAACGTCCCGATTCCCGGTATGGAATCACTCCATGCGCCACTGGTCACCGGCGACCTCCCGTACCTGAACGACGTCCGGGGGACGGCAAGAGTTGCAGTACCCACTACCGCTCCCGGGAAGCGGAACGGAGTTTGGAATACTCCACGGGTGCGACCCGACTATGACCCCCTTGACGACCCGCCGTGGGCGATGCAACTGGTGGTACGCGCCGAGAAGGCCGATCCGCCGGGTCACGACGCCGTCTGCGAGGCGGCGGCGACGGCGGTCGTCCGCCTGCTGACCGACCCGCGCGCCGCCGAGCCCGAGGGGGAGTGGCGGGAGGCCGTCCGGGAGTGGGAGTCGCGCCGGATCCGGAAGGTGACGCGGCGGGCCCGCGGCGTGCGCTGGCCGGAGGCGGAGGCGCTGCCCGGCGTCACGGTCCGGCACGCGGGCGCGCAGGTGCGGGCCTTCCCGCCGGGGCCGGTGTCGGAAGTCCCGCCTCAGCTGGCCAAGCTCCAGGTCGCGGGCCTCGACCTGGCGGAGGCGCCGGAGCCTTCCGCGCCGCCCGAGCCCCCGTACGCGGTGATCGCCCTCAACCCCGAGGTGACGATCACGACGGGGAAGGCCGCCGCCCAGTGCGGGCACGCCGCCCAGTTGCTGCTCCGCCAGGGACGCCGCCGGCACGTGGCGGAGTGGGTGGAGGCCGGCGCCCCTGTCCACCTGGCGCGGGACGTGCCGTGGGCCCGGTGCGTGAAGGAGGCGGCCGTCGCGGTCCGGGACGGCGGTTTCACCGAGGTCCCGCCCGGCACGATGACCGCGATCGCCTGGCTGGTCCGGAAATAGCGCGCGGGCGACCCGGGGCGCGGCGCGCCGGAACGGGCCGGCGCGCCGCGCGGGACGGTCAGGGGAGGACGACCGCGACCGGGGTGATCCCGGCCTTGCGGATCAGGGACGGCAGGCGCCCGGCGAACGGATGGTGGTCCGCCGGCAGGCCCCTCGGGTTGTCGATCACGAAGTGGGCGACGCCGTCCGCCCCGCGCCGCGTCCACGTCGCGCCGGCGGACCGCAGCAGGGCCTCGGTCCTCGCGGCGTCCGCGGCCTTGACCGAGACGCGGATCGGCGACTCGTAGGACGGCAGCAGCGCCGCCTCCTGGGCCGCCTTCGCCGTCGCGGACGCCTGCGGCGCCGCCGCCCTGGCCGGGTCGGGGCCGAGGATCGCGTTGTAGAGCAGCTTGGCCGTCCCGTCGCTGAACGCGCGGAAGTTGGGCTCGGCGGCGAACAGCACGGACCGTCCCTTCCCGAGGGGCTGGTCGACGACCGCCGCGGTGCCGCCCAGCTCGGACGCGCCCCGCTCGAACCCGGACACGAACCAGTCCGGCGAATCCGCCTGCGGGTACGAGGCGACGACGCCGCTGGACGCCTTCATGACCGGGTCGTAGGACGTGAAGTTCCACGCCGCCGCGCCGACCCCCTTCGCCAGCGGGCTCGCCCCGTCCACCTTCACGCGGAGCAGCGTGCCGGGGATGTCGGACGTCGGCTCCGCGAGCGTCGCGGTCGTCAGGCCGAGACGGGCCGCGAGCTGGGCGCCGCCCTGCCAGCCGATGTAGCGGCCGCCGTCGCGCGTCCACTGCTGGAGCGCGGCGCGTCCGGCGTCGCCGAGCGCCGTGTAGGCGGACGAGGCGGGGCCGTTCGGCGTGACCAGGACCTCGACGCCCTGGAGCCTGCCGGCCGCTACGTCCGCCGGGGAGAGCAGCGTGAACGGCAGCTTCCAGTCGCGGTCGAGGCGGTGCCTCAGCCACCCGGCCGACTGCCGCGCGGACGAGGACGTCCCCGACAACTGGAGGACGCCCAGCCTGGGCGCCTTGCCCTCGTGCCCCGGACGCGCCTCCGGGAGCGTCCGCAGCGGCACGGACCGCGGGTGCAGGACGGCGCCGGACGACCCGCCGGACACGTTGCCCAGCAGGGGCAGGCTCCACGCCGTCACGTCGTAGAAGTACGGGAACGGCGTGTAGGAGTCCTCGTTCAGCATGGACTGGATCCAGTGCTTCTGGCCCTGCGCCATCGAGATCCAGTACGTGCCCGCGGGCAGCGTCGTCGCGGCCTCCGGGCGCCCGTACGCCTTGAAGTCCGGGACGGTCAGCGGCCGGGCGAGCCTCTCGACGCGCACGCCCATGCGCTGCAGCCGCCGCACGATGAGCGCGGCCTCGGCGCGCTTGGCCGGGTCGTCGTCGCGCAGGAAGTAGCTCCGCACCTTCCGGTCCGGCACCTGGCGGTCGACCTTGTTCGGCGGGTTGTAGATCTGGTTGGGCTCCAGTTCGCCGGCCTTGCCCTGCGCGTAGGCGTCGACCGTCATCTGGCGCCACTCGGTGAGGATCCGGTGCCGGTTGCGCGCCGCCGCCGACAGCGACACCCACTGGGTGAGGTACTGCTCCTTCACCCGGTCCGGGTAGGGGCTCTCGTCGCCCTTCTCGTACGTCATCCCGGCGGCGTGGAAGGCGCTGGTCGGCACCGTGTCGCCGTAGCCCTGGTAGAAGAGGTCGTAGACGTCCCTGTTGAAGAAGTCGATGCCCTGCCGGGTGAACTCGGCCGCCATCGACGCGCCGTAGAGGTCGTTGATCCAGCCGATGGCCTGCTCGGGCGTCTCGTGGTAGATCGGGTCGGCGTTCGGCGGGAAGAAGAACGAGTCCCCGCCCATCTCGTGGGCGTCGATGTAGAGCGCGGGCGGGTACTGGTTCAGCATCGCGAGCTTGCCGTCGGTCTCCGGCTGCGTGCGCGCGAACCAGTCGCGGTTCATGTCGAACCCGTAGGCGTTCTGCCGCGTCTGCAGCGTGCGCCCGTCCGGGTTCTGCGTCGGCAGGACGATCACGAGCGTGTTCGCGAGGATCCCGGTCGCGGCGCAGTCGGCGCGGTCGCCGAGGTCGCGCAGCACCCGCAGCGCCGCGTCCGTGCCGCTCGGCTCGTCGCCGTGGACGTTGCCGCTGACCCACAGGATCGGGACGCCGCGATCGGTGATCCGCTTGGCGAGCGCGGCCGGCGTGCGGGGATCGCGCAGCAGGCCCGCCTCCCGCCGCACCCTGGCCAGCCCGGCCTTGGAGATCAGTTCGGGCCGTCCGGCGATCGCGTACTTCAGCGGACGGCCCTGCGCGGTGGTGGCCAGCGTTCCGGACACGACGCGCTCGCTCCTGGCGGCGACCGTCTCCAGGTAGGTGTCGGATTCGGCGGCGCTGACCGGGCGCTCACCGAGGTCGAAGCCGAGGACCTGTTCGGGGGAGGGGACCTTGCCCCGGTAGACCGGTGCGGTCCGGGTCGGGTCGCAGCCGGCCGCGGGCGCGGCGGGCAGCGCGGCGGCGGGCGCGGCGAGCGACGCCGGGACCGCCAGGGACGCGGCCATCACCACAGGCAGCGCCAGTTTTCGGGCTCTCATGAGGCACAACGTGGCACCCGCCGGGACCGCCACCAACGGCAACTTCTGCCAAGATCAGTCGCGCTTGGCCGGGCGCGTGCGCGGGCCGGTGAGGGCGGCGGCCCGGTTGATGGCCTGGAGCGCGAACTCCTGCGTCCAGGTCAGGCCGCCCGGACCGCGCGGGGACCCGTCCGGCGCGGGGCCCTTCGGCGCCCCCGCGAGCTGGGCCTTCGCGCTCAGCCCGTAGGAGAGGAAGAGCAGCACGACGAACGCCGCCAGGTAGGCCAGGTGCTCGACGAGGCCGCCCCACCTGCCGGTGAAGACGTCCAGGACGGCGAACATCGCGAACCCCGCCATCCACCCCGCCATCGGCGGGACCAGCAGCAGGTCGCGGCGCAGGACCAGGCCCGCCGCGGCGGCGAGCACGAGCAGGACCTCTACCGCCTTGGCGAACACCAGGATCCCCGTGGCAGGCCCGGACCCGAAGTAGCCCTCCACCTCGTCCACCCGGTCGCCCCACAGCGCCGCGGCGCTCGCGAGGGCCGTCACCCCGTAGGCGATGACGAACACGCCGACCGCGTAGTGGAACCGGTGCCACGTCCGCGCGCCACCGGCCGGCCCGGCCCCTGGTCGGGCACCTGCGTCCACGGTCATCGTCAGCCCCCAACCGCCGGTTCATCTACCAAGCGCAAGATATCCCGGATAGGGTCCCGTGGACCTCCGAAACGTGGTGCGCCTTCGCCGCCCGTCCCGCCCACCTCGCGGCCGGCAGGCCGGGGTGCTTGCGCGGGGGCGGGTGAAGAGGGAGGCTGAAACGCACGTCGGGCCGCACGGAGTCCGTGAGGGAACAAGGATGACGCCTGACGATACGGGAACAGCCGCGCCGTCGAAGACGCGGATCGAATATCTGGAAGAACTCGGCGAGGAGCTGGTCAAGCGCGGTCTCCGGGTGCGCCTCACCCTGCCCCGCGGCCAGTCGCCCAGCCTGCACGTGATGAATCCCGACGCCGCCGCGCTGACGGAGAACATCCTGGCGGAGCAGGGCGCGGACGGCTGGTGGTACTGGTGGTCGTGGGCCGAGCGCATCGCGCCCGCCGCCGACGCGCCCGCCGCGGCCGACCGCGTGGCCCGCGTCCTGTCCGCCTGATCCGGCCCGGCCGAAACCCGGCGCGCCACCTGACCGCGGCACGCGCCCACTTCCGCCATCGCCTCGAACGGTCGCGGCCTCGAACCACCGTCTTCGGAGGCCGCCCCGGCCCGAGGCGCGCCTTGGCCTGCCTGCCGCTCGGCTCGTGAACCCCGACCGGAGTACGACCCGCGTGAGGTGCGGGCTGGTTCTGAGACGCGGTGTTCGACGTGGGTCGAGTGCGGTGTGGAGCCGCTTGTTGCGTGAGGGCTTGACATGCGGTGATGTCCGCTTCCCTGCCGCTGACCTGGGGATGCGCTGTCGAGGAAGGTGCGCGGAGGCGTCGTTCCGCGTGCGGTCGAGCCGCCAGGGGTGAGCCCTGGCTTGACGGCGGGTCGCGGTGAATGTTGACCCACGAAACATTTAGCCCGGCGCGGCTCCGCCGGAGCATGCCCGCGCGGTGACCGGCTTCCTCCTGCCGTTGCCGCGGTACCCCTTGTGTTCCACCCGTGTTGATCTCGTGTTACATGATTGTTACCGCCAACAACAAATGAACTTCGCTCGAAGTCTGGCGTGACGGACATGCGCGACGTAAGTTGCGGGACACAACATTCCCGTCGGTAGCGGGTGATCTCGCTCACCGGCATCGGCTACCACCCCCCGGCCGCACGGCGGCCACCCCCAGAAAGGACCCGGGCAATGCGCAAGGGGATCCTCAGCTTCTTGGCCGTCACGACGGCGGCGGCGCTCAGCCTCACCGCTTGCGGGGACGGCGACTCCAACGACTCGGGCGGCTCCGGCTCGAAGGGCAAGGTCGGCGTGATCCTGCCCGACACGACCTCCTCCGTCCGGTACGAGAGCTTCGACCGGCCGTACCTGGAGCAGGCCTTCAAGGCCGCCGGAGTGGCCTACGACATCCAGAACGCCGAGGGTTCGACCCAGCGCTTCCAGACGATCGCCGACCAGATGCTCACCAGCGGCGTCACGGTCCTGGTCCTGGACGGCATCGACTCGAACTCCGCGGCCGCCGTGCAGCGCAAGGCGCAGGCCCAGGGCGTCAAGACGATCGACTACGACCGGCTCTCCCTCGGCGGCGTCTCCGACTACTACGTCTCCTTCGACAACGTGAAGGTCGGCGAGGAGCTTGGCAAGGGCCTGCAGAAGTGCCTCGGTGACAAGGCGGCCAACATCGCCTACCTCAACGGCGCTCCGACCGACAACAACGCGACGCTGTTCGCCAAGGGCGCGCACAACGTGCTCGACAAGGCGACCAACTACAAGAAGGTCGCCGAGCAGGCCGTCCCGGACTGGAAGGCCGAGCAGGCCGCCACGATCTTCGAGCAGATGCTGACCGAGAAGGGCGGCAAGATCGACGGTGTGCTCGCCGCCAACGACGGCATCGGCGGCGCGGTCATCTCGATCCTCAAGAAGAACAAGGAGGCCGGCAAGGTCGCCGTCACCGGCCAGGACGCCACGCTCGAGGGGCTGCAGAACATCCTCGACGGCAACCAGTGCATGACGGTCTACAAGCCGGTCAAGCAGGAGGCCGACGCGGCCGCCAAGCTCGCCGTCTCCCTCATCAAGGGTGAGAAGGGCGAGACGAACGGCACCACGAACGACCCGGAGGGCAAGCGCGACGTGCCGTCGGTGCTGCTGACCCCGATCGGCGTCTTCAAGGAGAACATCAAGCAGGTCACGGACGACGGGTTCGTCAAGAAGGAAGACCTGTGCAAGGGCGCGTACGCGGCCAAGTGCAAGGACGCGGGCATCCAGTAGGAGCCCGACGCTGACTCCGTGGCGGGCCCCACCCCGCTGAGGGCGTCCCGGCCTCCCGGAAAATCGGGACGCCAAGGGGCCCGCCACGGGCTAGACGCCCGAACCTCTGGAAGGAAACTCGTGGCTGAAAAAGGAGACCCCGTCCTCCGCCTGACCGGGCTCAACAAGAGCTTCGGCCCCGTCCATGTGCTGCACGACGTGGACTTCTCCGTGCGCCTGGGCGAGGTGATGGCCCTCGTCGGCGACAACGGAGCCGGCAAGTCGACCCTGATCAAGTGCATCGCCGGGATCCACCCCATCGACTCGGGACAGATCGAGTTCGAGGGCAAGCCCGTCTCGATCGACGGACCGCGCACCGCCTCCGCGCTCGGCATCGAGGTCGTCTACCAGGACCTCGCCCTCGCCGACAACCTCGACATCGTGCAGAACATGTTCCTCGGCCGCGAGCGGCGCAAGGGCATCGTGCTGGACGAGCCGTCCATGGAGGAGGCGGCCCGAGAGACCCTCGCGCGGCTCTCGGTCCGCACCGTCAAGTCCGTCCGCCAGCAGGTGGCGAGCCTGTCCGGCGGGCAGCGGCAGACCGTCGCCATCGCCAAGGCGGCGCTGTGGGAGTCCAAGGTCGTGATCCTGGACGAGCCCACGGCCGCGCTCGGCGTCGCCCAGACCCGGCAGGTCCTCGACCTCGTCCGGCGTCTCGCGGACACCGGTCACGCCGTCGTGCTCATCTCGCACAACATGAACGACGTGTTCGAGGTGGCCGACCGCATCTCGGCACTCTACCTCGGCCGGGTCGCCGCGGACGTCGCCACCTCCGAGGTGACCCACGGACAGGTCGTGGAGCTCATCACCGCCGGCCGTTCCGGTGATCTCGGCCTCGCGCCGCAGACCGCCGCCGAGAGCATCTGAAAGGGGAACAGATGTCCACTGACGCCCCCCAAAGCAAGGAGGCCGCCGTGAAGCTGGCGGACTCGGACTTCTCGAACGACCGGCGCAAGCATGACATGAACTCCGCGCTGCTGGACTACTGGCACAAGATCAAGGCCGGTGAGCTGGGCGCCCTCCCCGCCATCCTCGGCCTGATCGCGCTGGTGGTGCTGTTCACGGCGCTGAAGCCCGACACCTTCCTCAGCAAGGGCAACATCGCGAACCTGGCCACCCAGGCGCTGCCCATCACGATCCTCGCCATGGGACTGGTCTTCGTCCTGCTGCTGGGCGAGATCGACCTGTCGGCCGGTGTGGCCAGCGGCGTCTGCGCGGCCGTGATGGCCAAGCTGATGGTCGACTCGGGACAGTCCTGGTACGTCGCGGTGCTCGCCGCCGTGGCGATCGGCATCGTCATCGGCACGGTGATCGGCTGGCTGGTCGCGTTCCTGCGAATCCCATCGTTCGTGGTCACGCTGGCGTTCTTCCTGGGCCTGCAGGGCATCACCCTGTGGCTCATCGGCGACGGCGGCACGGTGCCCGTCCGCGACGACTTCGTCGTGGCGCTCGCCAACAAGAACATGCCGATCTGGCTCGGCTGGGTGCTCGCCGTCACCTGCGTGGTCGGCTACTCCGCGACGCTGCTGCTGCGCTGGCGCCGCCAGAACGTCCGCAACCTCCACTCCAAGCCGCTCGGCTTCGTGGTCGCCCAGTGCGCCGTCGTCGCGGCCGCGCTGCTGATCAGCACCTACGTGCTGAGCCTGGACCGCGCCCCCAGCCCGCTGATCACCCTCGGCGGGATCCCGTGGGGTGTGCTGCTCGTCGGCGCGCTGCTCGTGATCTGCACGTTCGTGCTCGGCCGCACCGGCTACGGGCGGCACATCTACGCGGTCGGCGGCAACGCCGAGGCCGCCCGCAGGGCCGGCATCAACGTCACCCGGATCAAGATCTCCGTGTTCATGATCGCCTCCGGTCTGGCGGCGGTCAGCGGCATCGTCGCCGCGTCCCGCCTCAGCTCCGTGGCCACCAACTCCGGCGGCGGCAACACGCTGCTGTACGCGGTGGGCGCCGCGGTCATCGGCGGGACGAGCCTGTTCGGCGGGCGCGGCAAGGCCCGCGACGCCGTGCTCGGCGGTCTGGTCATCGCCCTGATCGAGAACGGGCTGGGGCTGCTCGGCACCAAGGCCTACCTCAGCTACCTCATCACCGGGGTCGTGCTGCTGTTCGCCGCGAGCATCGACGCCCTGGCGAGGCGCCGCCGGTCCGCAGCGGGCAGATGACCCCGTGAGCACGGTGACCCCGTGAGCGCGGCCGGAAACGCCCGGGAGTCGGTGGCCCGCCCCACCGGCTCCCGGGCCTGGCCGCGGGGCCGTTGGGACAGGCCTTCCGACGGTGCCCGGCCGAAGGATCCGACTGCTACGCTCACTCACCACGACCGCCAGGCGCGCGGCGGCGGTGCGGCACGGTGGGAGCCCCTCGGCATGTCAGTGACGCCTGTTCTGGACCTGCGCGGCATCGACAAGAGCTTCGGCTCGGTGAAGGTGCTGCAGGACGTCGCCTTCTCCGCCTATCCGGGCGAGGTCACCGCCCTCGTCGGCGACAACGGCGCCGGCAAGACCACCCTGGTCAGGTGCATCGGCGGAATCCACTCCTTCGACAAGGGCGAGTACCGCTTCGAGGGCAGGCCGGTCAAGGTCGGCTCCCCCCGCGACGCCAGCCGCCTCGGCATCGAGATCGTCCACCAGGACCTCGCCCTCTGCGAGAATCTCGACATCGTCCAGAACCTGTTCCTCGGCCGCGAGGAGCGCCGCGGCCTCGCCCTGGACGAGACCTTCATGGAGGAGCTGGCGCGCACCACGCTGTCCGGCCTCGCCGTGCGCACGATGGGCTCGGTCCGGCAGCGGGTCTCGAACCTGTCGGGCGGGCAGCGCCAGACCGTCGCGATCGCCCGCGCCGTGCTGTGGGACAGCAAGCTCGTGGTGCTGGACGAGCCCGCCGCCGCGCTCGGCGTCGCGCAGACCCAGCAGGTCCTGGAGATGGTCCGGCGGCTCGCCGACAAGGGCCTCGCCGTCGTGCTGATCTCGCACAACATGAACGACGTGTTCGCGGTCTCCGACCGGATCGCCGCGCTCTACCTCGGCCGGATGGTCGCGCAGGTCCGCACCGCCGACGTCACCCACCGGCAGGTCGTGGAGCTGATCACCTCGGGCGCCAGCGGAGAGCTGGGGCTGCGCCCATGATGAAGGCGGGCCCGTCACAGGAGGACATCCGGCGCCACAATCTCGGGACGCTGCTGCGCTTCGTGCACCTGCGCGGCCCCGCCTCCCGGGCCGTCCTCGCCGAGTCCCTCGGCCTCAACCGCAGCACGATCATGGCACTGACGTCCGACCTCACCTCCGCCGGGCTGGTCCGCGAGGAGCTGCCGCGCGGTCCGGGGCGCCGCGCCGGTCGGCCCTCGCTCGTGGTGCGGCCCGAGTCCACCCGCGTCTACGTGCTGGCGTTCGAGGTCGGCGTCGACCGGCTCGTCGTCGCGCGCGTCGGCCTCGGCGGCGTCGTGCTGGACCGGCGCGAGGGCGTCCGGGCCCGCGGCTCCGATCCCGCCGACCTGCTCGGCGTGCTCGTGGCGGGCGCACGCTCCCTGGTCCGCAAGGCCGAGCGCGACGCCGTCTGCGTCGGCGCCGCCCTCGGGTTCCCCGGCACCGTCCGCCGCTCCGACGACTCGATCATGTTCGGGCCGAACCTGGACGTGGGCGGGCTGCGCCTCGGCGACGCCCTGTCCCGCCGCCTCGGCCTCGGCATCCCCGTCTCGGTGTGCAACGACGCCAACCTCGGCGCGGTCGCCGAGCACGAGCGCGGCGCGGGGGTGAACTGCGACAACCTCATCTACCTGCACGGCGACGTGGGCGTCGGCGGCGGCATCATCGCGCACGGCCGGCTGCTCGGCGGCGACGAGGGGTTCGGCGGCGAGATCGGGCACATGGTGATCAACCCCGGCGGCCGGCCCTGCGCCTGCGGCTCGAAGGGCTGCCTGGAGGCCGAGGTGGGGGAGCGCACGCTGCTCGACCTCGCGGGCCGCGAGGAGGTCCCCGGCCAGCCGGGACGCGACGCGGTCCGCGCCATCGTCGCCGCCGCCGACGCCGGCGACATCAAGGCCCGGGAGGCGCTGCACCGCGTCG
The DNA here is from genome assembly GCF_039540335.1 of Actinomadura verrucosospora. Taxonomy (NCBI): domain Bacteria; kingdom Bacillati; phylum Actinomycetota; class Actinomycetes; order Streptosporangiales; family Thermomonosporaceae; genus Actinomadura; species Actinomadura verrucosospora. The sequence goes on from NZ_BAABEV010000007.1 coordinate 262,276, forward strand.
GCAATTGGCTCGGCCTCGGGGTCGCCAACCTCGTGAACCTCTTCAACCCCGGCCTGGTCATCTTCGGCGGCACGCTCCGCGACATCTTCCTGGGCGCCGCCGCGCAGATCCGCAGCGTCCTGGCGACCAGCGCCCTCGCCGCCCCCCGCGAGAAGGTCAAGCTCCGCACCGCCACCCTGGGCGACGACACGACCCTGGTCGGCGCCGCCGAGTTCGCGTTCGCCGAGGTCCTGGCCGACCCCGTCCAGGTCCTGACCCGGCTCAGAGCCCCCGAGACGGTGTGAAGCGCGTGAAGGCGCCGTAGCGGCCCCCGTAGAAGACCAGGGGGCCTTCGTCCCGGTGCTCCGCCAGGTCGTGGGCGCGGGCGACGACGATCAGATGGTCGCCGGCGAGGTGCTCCTGCTCGACCGAGCACTCGATCCACGCCACCGCGCCGTCGATCAACGGGGCGCCGCCGGGCCCGTGCGTCCAGGCGACGCCGGCGAACTTCTCCGGACCGCTCCCGAAGGCGAGCCGTTCGGAGACGTCCTGCTGCGACTCGGCCAGGATGTTGACGCACAGGCGCGCGGCGGTCCGCATGACCGGCCATGTCGTGCTGGTGTGCGCCACGCAGAACGCCACGAGGGGCGGGTCGAGGGAGACGGACGTGAACGAGTTCACGGCCAGGCCCGCCGGGCGGCCCGACGCGGGATCGAGGGCGGTGACGGCGACCACGCCGGTCGGGAACCTGCCGAGCACCGACCGGAACGCGGCCGGGTCGAGGCCGGTCGCCGAGGGGCCGGACGGGCGGTCGGGCGATCCGTGCATTGGGGTCCGTTCCGTGGGCGGGGGTGCGTCGATGTCCACTGATCGATGTCCACTAAAGCCCTCGCCGCGGTGCGCTGATTCCCCTGGGCGGCGATCTCGGTCGAAGGTCCCGTACGGCCTAGGTCCTCGGACGGAGGGGGATCTACGGTCGCGGAGCCTCGGCCGGGGCCTTCGCCGGGACGGCGGCGTAGGGGGTGAGGAGCGCCGCCGCGGACATGCCGTCCATGATCAGGCGGCCGGCGCCGGCCAGGTGCGCCCTGGCGCGGGCCGGGACGCGCGGACCCTCGTGCAGCCCGAACCAGGCCATCCAGCCGACCGCGACGACCGCCCAGTACGACACGAGCCGGTACAGGCCGACGGCCGCGGCGGCGGGTGACAGCGTCGCGCCGAACGCGACCAGGGACGCGGCCATGCTGCCCTCGATGGCGCCGAGGCCGCCGGGCAGCAGCGGGAGCAGGCTGCCCGCCGCCTGGGCCGCGAAGTAGGTGAGGGCGACGCCGTTCGGGGCGACGTCGATGCCGACCGCGTGCGAGGCCGACAGCAGCGCCAGGATGTCGAACACCCAGTTCAGCAGGGCCAGCGCGGCGAGCGCGGCCCAGTCGCGCAGGGTAGGGCGCAGGAGGTCGCGGGCGGCGGGCAGCCGCTCCGCGTACGGAGCGATCGTCGGATGGGCGAGCGCGGCCCGGTAGGCGCGCCGCAGCGGCGCCGTCAGCAGGGCGCGCAGCGGGCGCCACCGCAGCGCGGGGACGAGCAGCGCGGCCAGGGCCAGCGGGACGGAGAGGGCGAGCAGCGCGAAGCCGCGCGCGTCGGGGTCGGCCACCAGCGCCAGGAGGGCGATCAGGGAGTAGGCCGTGGTGGTGATCACTCCGCCGGCCAGGATCACCGCGGTGGCGAGCTGCGCCGAGGCGCCCGCGCGGCGGAACTGCCGGAACGTGTAGACCACGCTCACGGCCGGGCCCGCCGGCAGCGTCGTGGACAGGGCGTTGCCCGCGTAGGTGATCGCGAACGCGCGGCGCAGCCGCATCCGCAGCCCGCCGACGCGCAGCAGCCGGCGCTGGAGCCGGGCGAACGCGCCCATCGAGCCCGCCACGGCGAGGACGACCATGGTCAGCCATCCCGGGTCGGCGTGCGAGGCCGCCCGCCAGACGGCGCCGAGATCGGGGAGTTCGTCGCGGTAGAGGGGGAGGGCGGCGAGGGCGCCGAGAAGCAGCGCCCACTGGACGATCAGGCCGGCCCTGCGCCGCCACCACGGGCGCGCCGGAGCCTCCTCGTCAGGGCGGTTCGGGAGGGGGGACGGCGGGTCGGCTACGGCCGGGGGATGGACCGGTGCCGTGACTGTGTCGTACATGTCCCGGTCACCTCGCAAGCTCGCCCGCCATGCGCAACCTACGGTCCGGGTAGGACATTCCCCGGGGAGCCGAAACAAATCGCAAAGTGACTTGCGCCACGTCCGTCGCGAGGTCGTGGTCAGCGGGCGGTTCGAAGACCTGTCGCAGTGCTCTGCCGGATGATCGTTTGATGTCCCGGCATTTCTGTTCTGCCCTGATTGATGCCCGCTCTTACGGAAAGGGCGCCATCACGAGCGGCAAAGGCCCGGCACGCTCCGGGGCGCACCCCGCGCCGGGACGACTGCGGCGCCCGCGCCGGGACGACGGCGGCGCCCGCGCCGGGTGACCGGTGCGGGCGCCGCCGTCGTGGTCACGGCCTGCGGGTGGGATTGACCGCGTCCTCCTCGGCCGGCGTGATCGGCGTCGGGCGCTCCTCGTCGCCCTCCCTCGCGGCCTGCCGCTCGTACTCGGTGACGCCGAGGCCGTCGCGGCTCTCCTCGGGCTCCTCGATCCGCAGCTCCTCGGGCGGGTCGTTCACGTACTCCTCGGTCAGGGCGATCTGCTCGTCCTGGGTGTTGTCTCCCATGTCATCGATGTCCTCGCGGAAGTCGCGGGACTCACCGGGCTCGCGTGCCCTCATGACTCCTCCCGGTCCGGTTCGGGTTCGCTGATCGGACCGGTATCCCCGATGACCGGCGCCCTACTCCCGGTCGCGGACGGCGACGAGGCCGCCGACGACGCCCACGTACGCGGTCCCGTCCGGGCCGATGGTCACCGGCGCCCAGCTGTTGTCGAACCACTTGCCCGTGCCGGTGAGCACCTTGTAGGCCGTCCGGCCCGTGTGGACGTCCACCGCGGTCAGGTACCAGGCGTCGATGAGGTCCCGGCGCGGCTCCTTCGTGTAGAGGTAGAGCAGCCCCGCGGGCACGGAGACCTTGGAGACGGTGGACGGGGAGCGCTCCGCGCTCGTCCAGACCGTCTCGCAGCCCGTCCCGTCCGGTTTCACGTCCACGCGGCTGACCCCGCCCACCGACGACCCGCCCGGCGGCAGGTCGAAGAAGTTGCGGTAGCCGTAGTTGTTCTCGACGAACAGGCTGCGGCCGTAGCCGATGAGCGAGTTGTCCGTCGCGCTGGCCCCGCTTCCGAACACCGGGACCTGGCAGACGAGCCCGCCGTCCTCCGCTCGGCGGACGATCACGTGCATGCGGTCGTCGGCGTTGTCGGTGACGGCCACGTAGCCGTCGCCGAAGAACGTGGGGGTCGTCCCGGACCCCTGGTCGATCTGCCCGGGCTTGCGCCCGCTGCCCCGGTCGTACGGCTGCCGCCAGACGATCTCCGGGGTCCCGTCCGCGCCGGCCCGCATCCGGTAGAGCGCGTGGTCGGACACGACCGAGACGCCGTTCTCCGCGGCCGCGAACGAGTTCTGGACGCCCTCGCCCGCCAGCCGCGCCATCCGGACGGCCCCGGACCCGGGGTCCACCGTGCCGACGCGGCCGCCCCTCGTGATCCACCAGATCAGGCCGTTCCAGTCGGGCCCGACCGCGGTGACGGGGTCGCATTCCCCCTTCGGCCACGGGTTCGTCCAGGTGGCGCAGTCGTGGGGGAGGTGGCCGCGCAGGTCCCAGTCGTCGGTGACCGTGAAGCGCCAGGCGCCGTCCGGGCCCTTCTCGTGCGCGAACCGGCGCAGATGGAAGGACGAGTCCGCCAGCACCGCGCGGTCCTGCGGGTCCAGGTAGTAGTACGCCCCGCCCGAGGTGTCGGTGAACACCGTGTCGAGGTTCAGCGAGAACACCGCCTGGACGGTGGACGGCCTGGGCGGCAGCTCGTAGGTCGCGAGGTCCTTCAGCGTCCTCGGGTCGATCAGCCGCAGCGTGAGGTTCTGCCCGCGGGTGCACTGCGCGACGATCAGGCCCGTCCGGCGGGCGAACGTCACCGTCGAGCACAGCCCCGGCAGCCCGCCGCCCTTGGCCTCGGCGAGCACCTGCGGATCGCGGCCGAGCGGCCCCAGGAACGGATAGGTGTCGGAGGCGTAACTGTCGGCGTGCATGGACGACGTCCCCACCGGACCCTGGTGCGGGTTGGCCGGGACGGGCCGCCCCGCCAGAGGGGCCGGAGTGGCGGGCGCTCCGACGTAGGCCGGGACGAGCCCTCTGCCGGGGCCGTCGGGGATCGGATCGGCCGCCGCCGGGACCGCCGTGCCCACGAGCACGGCGGACAACAGGGCGGCGAGCAGGGGTCTGCGCATGGAGGGCTCCCTTGACCGGACATCGGGTGGCCCCGGTCGCGCCCTCCGGACGACCACCGCGTCGAAAAGGTGATCGTCGGTCGCGCCCCGATGGTTACGATCCGGGGCATGGGCGTACAAGCTGTGATCTTCGACTGGGGCGGCACGCTGACCCCCTGGCACGACCTCGAACTCGCCGACATCTGGCGCACCGTCTGCGCCGCCCACCTCCCGCCGGACGCCGTCGAGAAGACCGTCGCGGCCCTCGTCGCCGCCGAGGACGAGCTGTGGCGCCGCGGCACAGAGGAGCACCGCAGCGCCACGCTCGCCGAGGCGTTCGCGATGGCCGGGGTGGAGCCGACCGAGGCCCTCCTGGACACCCACTTCGAGACGTGGACCCCGCACACCCACACCGACCCCGCCGTCCCCGGCCTGTTCACCGCCCTCCGCGAGCGCGGCATCAGGATCGGCGTGCTGTCCAACACCATCTGGACCCGCGAGTGGCACGAGCGCGTCTTCGCCCGCGACGACGTCCTCGGCATGCTCGACGGCGCCGTCTACTCCAGCGAGATCCCCTGGACGAAGCCGCACGCCGAGGCGTTCCGCGCCGCCATGGACGCCGTCGGCGCCACCGACCCGGGCTCCTGCGTCTTTGTCGGCGACCGCCCGTTCGACGACATCCACGGAGCCAAGGCGGCCGGCCTGCGGGCCGTCCTGATCCGGCACCAGACCACCCACGCCTTCGAGCGCCCGGGCCTCACGCCGGCCGACGCCGTCATCCACGAGCTGGAGGAACTGCTCCCGCACGTGGAGCGGTGGCACTCAGCCTGACGGCTTGGCGGCCACGATGAGGTCGCGGGAGATGGCCTGGTCGACGCGATGGCGGAAGCCGCGGTAGGCGTCGGAGTCCCGGACGTCCAGGCCGCTGGCCGCGAGGATCTCGGCGAGCTGCTCGCGGCGGCCGACGAAGGTGTTCCAGGAGATGCCGACGGCGCCGCCCGGACGCAGCAGCCGCGTCCACTCGGGCACGGCGGACGTCAGCAGCTCCACGGGGCTGCGCGACAGCTGGGGCCCGCCCCTGCGGCCGGGCTGCGCCCCCTTCGGCCGGCTGCCGTGCTGGACGCCGTAGGGGGCGTCGGTCACGATCAGGTCGAACGACGCCGGGCGGAAGAACCTGCCCGCGCCCAGCGAGTCGGCGTTCACGACGGTGATCTCCATCGTCTCGCCGCTCTTGTAGCGCTCCTTGGACGCGCCGAGCGTCACGTGCAGGCGGCGCCCGAGGACGGCCTTCTCGCGGCGCACGTTGGTGATCTCGGCCTGGTGCTTGACCCGGTTGTTCTTCAGCCAGGTCTTGATGAAGGCCGCGTAGGCGTCGAAGTCCTTGCCGTCGATGTCCATCCCGGCGGCGTCCAGCCCGTACATCATCGCCTGGTTGAGGGTCGTCCCCCGCCCGCACATCGGGTCGAAGACGCGGGGACGCCCGGTCACCAGGTCCAGGGGCGAGTCGGTCGCCATCGCCGTGACGTTCAGCAGCAGCTTGGTGAAGTACTCGTTGGTCTTGCCCGAGTACTTCTGGATGGTGAGCAGGTCGCTGCCGAACAGGTCCAGCGGCTGCAGCGCGACCGGGCGGAGCAGGTCGCCCTCGATCTGGAAGAGCGCGTAGAGCGACGACAGGTTCGACAGGAGGCGCACGTCCTGCTCCGTCAGCACGTCGGCGGAGAACGTCACATAGGGGACGCCGCCGATCGCGGTCTCCTCGATGTCGCGGACGCGCCCGCCGAGAGCCCGTTCGCTGAACACCGCCAGTTCCGCCTTGACCAGGTCGGCGGCGGCCTGGGCATAGACCCGGTTGTGCGAGGGGGAGACGAGAAGGCCGTACGCGGTCATTTGGTGGACCCTACTGGACCCCGGGGGCGAAGACCGCCGTGACGGACGCGTCAGGCGGCCTCCGCGCGGTCCCCGGACGGGCGTTCCAGCCCGGTCAGGCCGCTCGCGCCGCGCGGTCCGCGGGCGTCTCGCCGCTCTCGGCCGGAGGCTCCGGATCGGGATCGGCCGGAGCGGCGGGCAGGGCCCGCGCCTCCTGGGCGGCGGGCAGCTCCGGCGCGTCCGGACCCTCCACCGGAGGAAGATCCGGAAGGTGCCGCGCGGCGGCGTTCAGCAGCTCCCCGACGCGGCTCTTGAGGCTGGCGAGATCGGCCCGCGCGACGTCCGCCTGCGCCTGCGCCCTGCGCGCCTGGCGCCGCGCGGCGTCGCGCTCGGCCGCCAGCCGCGTCAGCTGCTCGTGGTAGGCGGCCCGCAGCTCGTCGAGGGCGCTCGTCCTGCCCGCCTGCGGATTCGTGGTCACGTGGGCTCCCTCCCCCGAAGTCATCCCGCGATGGGATCAACGTCGCTGATCGGGCCCTTCGTTCCCGTCGTGCCGAAGATCACTCACCCGGTTCGGGGCGAGGGGACAGCGCCGCGGACGGCAGCCCGGGGAACGCCTCCGGCGGCGCCGCGGAACCCGACCTGGACCGCCAGCGCGCCGCCCACGCCGAGGCCCGCTGCGCGCTGTCGGCCGCGAACGCGCGCAGGTCGGGGGAGGAGGCGCCCGCGAGACCGACGTAGGCCGGCACGAGGGCGCTCTCCAGGGCCGCCGCGAGCTGCGCGGCCGCGCGGGCGGAGGTGACCTGGACCGGCAGCCTGTAGGCGGACGCCGCGGCGACCGGCGCGACCGACAGGACCGAGACCAGCTGGTCTCGCCGGGCGCGGTGCACGTTCCACAGGTCCTTCGCGGTCTGCTGGAGCGTGCCCCGCAGGCGGGCCCCGAGCACCCCGTACCCGTAGACGGCCGCGTGCTCGGCGGCCAGCGCGGTCTGCAGGGCCTCGGCGTCCGACCTCGACCGGACGGGCGGCGCACCGCCCTTGACGGTCATGGCGTGGCCGGCCTCGCAGGCCCCGATGCTGGCCAGCAGCTGCGCGAGCGCCGGACCGGCCTTGGCGGCGTCGGCCATGCGCCCCCGCGCGGCGCGGTCCTCCATGTCGCGGAGGGCCGCGAGGCCCGCGGCGCCCGCGGGGACCGACGCCGCGACGGGGGAGGGGACGGCGCCGCCCTCGCCCGCCCGGTTCCCCGAGCCCGCGACGTAGTGCCGCCTCAGGACGGCCAGATGCCTGCGGTGATGGGCGAGGACGGGATCGAGCCGCGTGGCCTGGGAAGCATTCGACGACCGCGCCGCCTCGTACGAGGCGATCAGGTTCTGCTCGGCGGCGATCGCGCCCACCAGCACCGGCACGTCCTCGGGCGCGGGGGCGGCCTCCGCCGTGCAGGACGCGATCCACGGCAGTACGGGCAGCGCACCGCCGCCCAGCAGCGCGGCCCGGCCCAGCAGCGCACGGCGTGACAGCGCCTGCGTCGAGCGTGACATCGCCTGCCCCGGCGGCGGTGCGGCCTCTGGCAAAGGGAGTCTCCTCACCCGGTTGCGGAGGTGGCGGCGGCCCGCTGCGGCGGCGGTCTCCGGACGCGCCCATCAGGCCAGCTCAAGCATTCCATATCCGCCGCGCCGGAGAGGCGCCGGAAAGACCGCTGCGGTCCCCGGCTGTCGATAGTCTTGAGGTGTCGGCGGACGAGCGGCGGCCCCGCCGCCGCCAGGCGCACGACAGACATCGCAGGCGCACAACAGGAGGAGGACCCCATGAGCGTCGAGTCCCGTGGCGGCCGCGCTCAGGGGAGGCGCGGCCGGCAGGAGGAGGCGGCCCCGCCGCGCGACGCCGCCCGGCCGAGCCGCGACGCGGCCGCCGCCGCCCTCAGCAGGCTGCTCGCGCCCGCGATCGCCGAGGCGGGCTACGACCTGGAGGAGGTCGACGTGCGGCCCGCGGGCCGCCGCCGGCTCGTCCGGGTCGTCGTCGACGCCGACGGCGGGATCGGCCTCGACGCCATCGCCCGCCTGAGCGAGACGACGTCCGAGCTGCTCGACGGGTCCGACGTCATGGGCTCCTCGCCCTACGTGCTGGAGGTGACCTCGCCGGGCGTCGACCGCCCCCTCACCGAACCGCGGCACTGGCGCCGCGCCGTCGGCCGGCTGGTCGTCGCCCCCCTGACCGAGGGAGGCCAGATCGAGGGCCGCGTGGTGGCGGCCGACGACGAGGCCGTGGAGATCGACGTCGTCCAGAAGCGCCGGGGCAAGGGAGCCGGCGGCGGGAAGGCCGCCGGTGGGGCCGGGAAGCCGTCCTCCCCGAAGGGGAAGACCGCCGGGCCGGAGACCGTGCGGCGCCGGTTCGGCTTCGGCGAGCTGGGGCGCGGCCGCGTGCAGGTGGAGTTCGCGCCTTCGTCGCCGGCCGAGGAATCGCGTTCTCCGGCGCAGCCGGACTAGAGGGGGGAACCTCGTGGACATCGACATGACCGCCCTTCGGGGCCTGGAGAGCGAGAAGGACATCTCGCTCGACGTGGCCGTCAAGGCCATCGAAGACGCCCTATTGATCGCCTACCACCGGACGGAGGGCGCGGCGCCGAAGGCGCGCGTCGAGCTCGACCGGCAGAGCGGCCACGTGACCGTGTGGGCGACCGAGACCGACGACGAGGGCAACGCCGTCGGCGAGTACGACGACACCCCGACGGGGTTCGGCCGCATCGCCGCGACCACCGCCAAGCAGGTGATCCTCCAGCGCCTGCGCGACGCCGAGGACGAGCTGACCTTCGGCGAGTACGCGGGCCGCGAGGGCGACATCGTCAGCGGCATCATCCAGCAGGGCAAGGACCCGCGCAGCGTGCTGGTCGACCTCGGCAAGATCGAGGCGGTCCTGCCGCCGCAGGAGCAGGTGCCCGGCGAGCGCTACGAGCACGGCGAGCGGCTGCGCGCCTACGTGGTGCAGGTCCGCAAGGGCCACCGCGGCCCGTCGGTGCAGCTGTCGCGCACCCACCCGAACCTCGTCCGCAAGCTGTTCGCGCTGGAGGTCCCGGAGATCGCCGACGGCACCGTGGAGATCGCGGCGATCGCCCGGGAGGCCGGCCACCGCACCAAGATCGCGGTTCGCTCGCGCAAGTCCGGGGTGAACGCCAAGGGAGCGTGCATCGGCCCGCTCGGCAGCCGCGTGCGCAACGTGATGGGCGAGCTGCACGGCGAGAAGATCGACATCGTGGACTGGTCGGAGGACCCGGCGGAGTTCGTCGGGAATGCCCTGTCCCCGGCACGTGTTTCGAGTGTCGAGGTGGTCGACGCCGACGCCCGGGTCGCCCGGGTGGTGGTGCCCGACTACCAGCTGTCCCTCGCGATCGGCAAGGAAGGGCAGAACGCCCGGCTCGCCGCCCGGCTCACCGGCTGGCGGATCGACATCCGGTCCGACACCGAGCCCGTACAGACGCCCCCGAACAGCGCCGGAACCGGCGAATCCGGATCTTCCGCGTCAGGAGAACATGCGACAGGCCCCGCCGACGCCTCGGCGCGGTAGACTCATGGGACGTGGCCCGGCGGCCGCTGTTCGCACGTGCGTGGGTTGCCGGGTTCGCACGGTCAAGTCCGACTTGCTGCGCCTGGTGGTGGTCGAGGGCGTCATCGTCCCCGATCCTCGCGGGCGGCTGCCGGGACGGGGTGCGCATCTGCATCCCGATCCGGAGTGTCTCGCACTCGCAGAGCGGCGCCGGGCGTTCCCGCGGGCGTTCCGCCTGCAGGGCCCGCTCGACGCCGGTCCGCTGCGGGAGCGACTTGCGGCCCTTGCCGCGCAGCAGCAGGATGGCCGAATGGTAAGCGACGTCTAGTCGGAAGCAGGTCGAGATTGCTATGAGCGCTCGATGAGCACGCCGCGATGAGTACGGCAAGTTAGCGACGGTCCGGAGGCCGCACCCCCGGACCGAGTAGGGAGTGCAGTGGCGAAGGTCCGGGTTTATGAACTCGCCAAGGAGTTCGGAGTAGAGAGCAAGGTCGTCATGGCCAAGCTCCAGGAAATGGGCGAGTTCGTACGGTCGGCGTCCTCCACGATTGAGGCGCCGGTCGTTCGCAGGCTGACAGAAGCCTTCTCAAATTCTTCATCCGCCCCCAAGCAGGGCGACCGACGGAGCGCACCCAAGAAGCCGGGGCCGCGCCCGTCCGCACCGCCGCGTCCGGGTTCGTCCGGCGGCGGTTCCGATTCTCAGGGTGCCCGCCCCGGGCCCCGTCCGGGTCCGCGGCCCGCTGGGCCCCGTCCGGGTCCCGGTGGCCAGGGCGGTCCCGGTGGCCAGGGTGGCACCGGTGGCCAGGGTGGCCCCGGCGTGCCGGGCGGGCCCGGCGGCCAGGGCAGCCAGGGCGGTGCGCCCAGGCCCGGCCCACCGCCGTGGGCGACAGGCCGGTGCTGCCGGACGC